>JASHXJ010000598.1 GCA_030043595.1 Trebonia sp. | reverse complement strand
GAGCATCTTCCCGCCGGTGGGCACGAGCAGGGACGCGGCCACGCCGACGGCGGCGCCCGCGGCTCCGGCGCCAAGGCCCGCGAGCGTCGCGCGCCCGACGCCCTGGACGGCCGCCTTGCCGCGGATCCGCCGTGTCGCGATCACCATCGGGACCCCGACGACGATCTGCACGATCGTGTTGCCGAGGGCGAGGACGGCGACAACCAGGTGCGCCGGCACGACCCGGACCAGCGGCACCCAGATCACGACCTGGAGCAGCTGACTGGCGACCAGGCCGGCGGCCGCCACCTTCAGCCGACCCACGGCGAACATCACCCGCGAGGCGTTGGTGATCACCGCCATGCCGGCCACGCCGGGAGCGAAGAGGGCGAACGCCTGGATCAGCTGCGGCACCTGGTCGGGCTGTTTCGCGAGGATGTGCGCGGCGGACACCGAGACCGCGGCGATCATGGCGGTGCCGAGCCAGGCCATGAGCATGACGGCCCGCGTCGAACCCGCGCAGGTGCGGTCGAACTGCTCCCCGTCGCTCGCCGACAGCACGGGAAACGCGCTCATCACGATCGACAGGGCCAGCACGGAGTACACGGAGGTGAAGACCAGCCAGGCGTAGTTGAAGATGACGAGCGCGCCGGTATCGCCGTACCGGTTCGCGAGGTCGATGGTCGCCACGGTGGTGACGTCGCTGGCCAGGAACTCAAGGACGCCGACCAGCGCCAGGCCGCCTGCCTGCCGGACGACCCCGGCCGGGAACCGCAGGGTCGGCCGCAGTCTCAGGTGCAGCCGCCACGTCGGGGGCAGCACCACGATCACCACGACGCCGATGTTGAGCGTCGTCCCCACCGACAGGACCAGCTGGGCGGCGAGCGGCGTGCTGGCCAGCGGCAGCCCCTTGTCGAGCGGGGCGAAAGCGAGGTAGGCGCTGATCAGCACCACGTTGGCGATCACCGGCGCCAGCGTGAGCCCGCCGAACCTGCGGTAGGCCTGCAGCAGCCCGAACAGCACGACCGACAGGCCGTACAGCAGGATCTGCGGCGCGAACACGGCGATCATGTGGCTCGCGATGCTGACCATGTCCTGGCGGGGGCAGCTGGCGTTCGGGTTGGCGGGGATGAGCAGGCCCGCGATCGGGCCCGCGGCCGCCGCGATGACCACCACCAGCGGCGCGAGGATGACAACGGACCAGGTCAGCAGGGCCGAGGTGATCTGCGCCACGCGCGCTTTCTGCGCGGGATCGGTGCCCGAGCGCGCCGCGGAGCGCGCAAGCACGGGCACCATCGCGCTGGTCAGCGCGCCGCCGAGGGCGAGTTCGTAGATGAGGTTCGGCACCTGGTTGGCGGTGACGTACGCGGTGCCCAGGCAGCCCGCCCCGACGCTCTGCGAGAACACCAGCGTGCGGACCAGGCCGAGCACCCGCGACAGCGCCGTGAGGCCGGCGATGAGCGCGGCGCCGCGCGCGATGCCAGCGGCTACGCCGCCCGGGATGGCGGTGCGTGACTGTGCCGGCTCGGTCAGGCCAGTTTCGTCGGTCTGCACGCACAACCCCAGCTCTTCTAAGGACGCGGCCCGCGGAACGCGACGCTGCGCCCCCCAGCCGAGACTACCGCCGGGCCGCCTGCCTGGGCTGATCATCGAAGAAGTCGCTGAAGTTCGCGGCGAGCCGCTCAGCCGGGCGACCTGCGGCCTTGCCGGGCCGGCTCACTGTCCGCGGTTGCCCGCGCACTAGGCAGTCACCGTATCGTTATGGGGTGCGCCCTGGGCACGCGTGGCATGTCGGATGGCGCTGGATTGTCGTGCTGACCGGCGTCGCCGTGCTCTGCTGCCTGCCGGTCCTGGCCAGCGCGCTCCCGGCGAGCGTGCCCGCGCTCACGCCGCGCCAGCTGGAGAACCGCATCCTCGGCTCGCAGCGCCTGGCGTTCTCCGGCTACGCGGAGAGCAACGCGACGTTCGGCCTCCCGCCGCTGCCCGCCTTCTCCAGCGTGACGCCGCTGCTCGACGGCGTGACCCGGATGCGGGTCTGGCAGGCCGCGCCGGACCGCTGGCGGGTGGACACGCTCTCCGACGCCGGCGAGAACGACACGTACCAGATCGGCGACGACACCTTCGTCTGGGACTCGGGCGAGCAGCTGCTCACCGGGATCTACGGCCCTGAGGTCATCCGGCTGCCAAGAGCCGCTGACCTGGTGCCTTCGGCACTGGGCGTTCGGCTCATCCAGGAGGCGGGACCGGACGCGACGCTGAGCCTCCTGCCGCCACAGCGGGTCGCCGGGCAGAGCGCCGCCGGGCTGGCGATCAGCCCGGCGAGCCCTGCGTCCACGATCGCGCGGGCGGACATCTGGGCGTCGCCGGGTACCGGACTGCCGCTGCTCGTGGAGGTGTTCGGCCGCGGCTCCGCGCAGCCGGCGCTGTCCACGCAGTTCCTGCAGGCGGGCCCGTGGACGCCGTCCAGCGCCGTGCTGACCCCGCAGCTCGGCCCGGGTACCGGGTTCACGACCACCACGCCAGGCGCCTTCGCCGGGGTGCTGCACAACCTGGCTGACGAGGTGCTGCCCGGCCGCCTCGCCGGGTTCGCCAGGGAACCCGCGCCCGCCCCGCAGATCGGCCTGTACGGCAGCGGGCTGACCGCGTTCGCGGTGCTCACCTTCCACCCCGGCACCGGCGGGCAGCTGCTCAGCGACGCGCTGGCCGCCGGCGCGACGCAGCTGACGTTCAGCGACGGCACGGGAGCGGTCGCCAGCGCCCCGCTCGTCAACCTCGTGCTCGTGCAGCCGGACACCTCCCCCGACACGTTCCTGCTGGTCGGCCTGGTCAGCAGGACCGTGCTCGAGCAAGCCGCCGCGGTGCTGGCGGCCAGACCGGATCAGGATTCCTGACCAGTGATCACGACACGGGACCTGACGAAGCGGTTCGGCCACGTGGCCGCGGTCCGGTCGGTCAGCCTTGACGTTCGCGAGGGCGACCGCTACGGCCTGCTCGGCCCGAACGGCAGTGGCAAGTCCACGCTCGTCCGCATGCTGCTCGGCCTGGTGTACGCGACGAGCGGGTCGATCACGGTGCTCGGGGAGCCGGTCCCGCGGCACGTCAGCCGGGTTCTGCCGTCGATCGGCGCCCTGATCGAGGAGCCCGCGGCATACCCGCACCTGTCCGGGCGCGCGAACCTGCGGCTGCTCGACGCGGCGGGCCCTGGACCGCACGGGTCGCGGCGGACCCGGCGCCGCCGCATCGACGAGGCCCTGGAGCAGGTCGGCCTGGCCGGCATCGACCGGCGGCCGGTCCGCGCCTACTCCCTCGGCATGCGGCAGCGGCTGGGCCTGGCCGCCGCGCTGGTGCGCCGCCCCCGGCTGCTCATCCTCGACGAGCCGGCCAACGGCCTGGACCCGCGCGGCATCAGGGACATGCGCGACCTGCTGACCGGGCTGAACTCCACGGGCGTGACCGTGTTCATGTCCAGCCACCTGCTGCCGGAGGTTTCGGCGCTGTGCACCCGGATCGGGGTGCTCGACTCCGGCAGGCTGGTGCTGCAGGATGAGCTCGCGGCCCTGCAGAAGCCGACCGGCCGCGTCCTGATCTCTACCGATGATCCCGAACGTGCCGTCGCGACTCTTGACGGCCTCGTCGAGCACCGGGACGGGTCGGACCTGGTGGTCCGGTCCGCTGATCCGGCTGCGCTGAACGCCCGCCTGGTGGCGGCGGGCGTGCCGGTGCGCTCGCTGATGGTGCAGCGGCGCACCCTGGAGGAGATCGTACTGGAGGTGACCGGGGCCGGCTCGGACCAGTTCGGCGTGCCCGCTGTTACTCCTAGTGCTCCTGGTTCTCCTGGTGCCTCTGGGGAGACGACCCCCCGATGATCGCGGTCGAACTGTTCAAGCTGGTCCGGCGGCTGCGGACCTGGGTGTCGATCGGGCTGATCTGCGCGCTGCCGCTGATCGTGGCCATCTTCATCGCGGTCACGCACCTGGCC
>JASHXJ010000597.1 GCA_030043595.1 Trebonia sp. | reverse complement strand
TTGACGACCAGGGTGGCCAGTGCCTCGCCCTCGACGTCCTCGGCAATGATCATCAGCGGCTTGCTGGACTGCATGACCTTCTCCAGCACCGGGAGCAGGTCCTTGACCGCCGAGATCTTCGAAGCGCACAGCAGGATGTAGGGGTCGTCGAGGATGCATTCCATGCGCTCGGGGTCGGTGACGAAGTAGGGCGAGATGTAGCCCTTGTCAAAACGCATACCCTCGGTGAGCTCGAGCTCCAGACCGAATGTCTGGCTCTCCTCGACGGTGATGACGCCTTCCTTGCCGACCTTGTCCATCGCCTCGGCGATGAGCTCGCCGATCGCAGGGTCAGCGGCGGAGATCCCGGCGGTGGCCGCGATCTGCTCCTTGGTCTCGACTTCCTTGGCCGAGTTCAGCAGCTGGCCGGAGACAGCCTCGACGGCCCTCTCGATGCCCCGCTTGAGCGCCATCGGGTTGGCGCCGGCAGCGACGTTGCGCAGGCCCTCGCGGACGAGTGCCTGAGCCAGCACGGTGGCAGTGGTGGTGCCGTCACCTGCGACGTCATCGGTCTTCTTAGCAACTTCCTTGACGAGCTCAGCCCCGATCTTCTCCCACGGGTCTTCGAGCTCGATCTCCTTGGCGATGGACACGCCATCGTTGGTGATCGTGGGGGCGCCCCACTTCTTCTCGAGAACCACGTTACGGCCCTTGGGGCCGAGGGTTACCTTCACGGCGTCGGCGAGCTGATTCATGCCGCGCTCGAGGCCGCGCCTGGCGTCCTCGTCAAACGCGATCATCTTCGCTGCCATTGCTTCCAGTCCTCCGTGATGAACGCGTGAGACCGGCCGACGCCCGCGACGGCCGGCATGCCGGGCAGCAGGCCTTTCCTGCCACCGGGCACTGCCTCATCGCCCGATCCCGCCGTTTTGGCTGTCACTCTCCCAGGGAGAGTGCCAAGCCCATGTTTAGCACTCTCGGGGGTAGAGTGCAAACGTCAGGGCTCCGTAATGGGCATTCACCAGCCCGGCCACCCGGCTACCCGAGCGCGTCGAGCTGCTCGGTAAGCCAGCGCCGCGGCGCGCGGCCCGATGCCCTGGCGGCGATCGCCCCGGCCCGCCGCCTGCGTTCAGCGGCTGGCATGCAGAGCGCGGCATGCAGCGCCTCTGCGGTAGCGGTCACGTCGTAGGGGTTGACCACCAGCGCCTCGTCGCCGATCAGCGCGGCTGCGCCCGCCTCGCGGGACAGCACCAGCGCGCAGCCGCGCTCGCTCAGGATCGGCCCCTCCTCGGCGACCAGGTTCATGCCGTCCCGGAGCGGGTTGACCAGCAGCACGTCGGCGATCCGGCACGCGGCCAGCGAGCGCGCGTAGTCGTCCCGCACTTCGAGGACCAGCGGCTCCCAGTCCCTGGTGCCGAATTCCGCGTTGATCTCCCCGGCCAGCCGGTGCACGTGCGCTGTGTAGTCGCGGTACTCGGCCAGCTCGGAGCGGGACGGGTAGGCGAATGCCAGGTGCATCACGCGGCCCAGCCACGCCGGGTGGGTGAGCAGCAGCTCCCGGTACGCGGCCAGGCCGCGCACGATGTTCTTGGACAGCTCGGTCCGGTCAACCCGGACGATCAGCTGCCGTCCTTTCGCGATGGCGGCCAGCGCGACGGCGTGCGCTTCGACGTCGGTCTCGCGGCCGCGGGCGCGCAGCGCGGTGCCATCGACGCCGAGGGGGTGCACCCCGACCTCGGTCGTGCGGCCGCGGTACCTGACCTGTCCGGAGCCGCCGGCACCCCGGCTCACCCGCGCGCCGAGCACGGCCTGGCAGCAGTCGAGGAAGGCCCCGGCCCAGCGTCCGGCGAGGAACCCGGCGTGGTCGGCGCCAAGCATCCCGTCCAGGATGGCGACCGCGACGTCGTCGGGCAGCAGCCGGTAGTAGTCCGGCGGTGCCCACGGGGTGTGCTCAAAGTGCGCGATCCGCGCTCGAGGATGCCGTTCACGCAGCAGCCGCGGCGCCAGCGCGAGGTGATAGTCCTGGATGAGCACTCGGGTCCCCGCCCTGCACTCCTGCGCGAGCGCGTCGGCGAAGGCCACGTTGTACGCCATGTAGCGGCTCCAGTCACGCCGGAAGCCGGCCCCGAAGCGCGGCTGGTTCGGCGTGTCGAAAAGCAGGTGGTGCACGAACCACAGGACCGAATTGGCGATGCCGTTGTACGCCCCGTCGAGCATGTCCGGCGGGATTTCCAGCATCCGCACCGGGGCATCCCCGGGCCCCCCTGCCACCCGGTCGCCACGCCGGGCCGCCTCCCTGTCGGCGTCGCTCAGCGCGGTGCACAGCCACAGGATCTCCACGTCGGCGGCTATCGCCGCCAGCCCCGACATCATGCCGGACACCATCCCGCCGCCGCCGCGCCTGGTGATCAGGGACCCGTCTTCGGCGAAGCTGAACGAGACGGGACCCCGGTTCGAGGCGACGAGGACCAGCCGACGCGGGTCGTTTGTCATATGCCCCAACACTAGTTGAAACGATCATTAACCCGTTTGCCGGGGGTATTAGCGCATCGGATACAGTGATTGCTGCTGTTGCTGCTTGCCGCCGGTACAGGCGGCCGCGAGCATGGCGCTACAACTGAATACCTCATCCAGAGGGGTGGAGGGATCGGCCCTGTGAAGCCCCGGCAACCATCGCGGAAACGCACCTCAGTCAGGCGAGGCGAGCGCGCGACTGGTGCCAAGTCCGGCCCGCGGTCAAGGTGACCGCTGGGAAAGATGGGAGAGAGAGGCCTCGCCCCATGACCGCACAGAGCCCGCTTCTTGGCACAAACCAGCCGGGCCCATCCATTGGCACAAACCAGCCGGGCCCGCTTCTTGGCACAGACCAGCCGGGCCCGCTTCTTGGCACAAAACTCCGTCTCGGGAACGCGACCGGGCTGTCCTGCCGCGAGTGCGGCAGTACCTCCGAGCTGGGCCCGTACTACGCCTGCGAGGAGTGTTTCGGGCCGCTCGAGGTCAGCTACGACTTCCCGCGTGTGACGAGGGCCGCCATCGAGGACGGCCCGCGCAACATCTGGCGCTACGCTCCCCTGCTGCCGGTGCCGCCGGACATCGCGAGCCGTCCGACCACCGAGCCCGGTTACACCAAGCTGATCCGCGCCGACGCGCTGGCGGCCGAGCTCGGCATGCGGCGGCTGTGGATCAAGGACGACAGCGGCAATCCCACGCACTCGTTCAAGGACCGCGTCGTTGCCGTGGCCCTGGCCGCCGCGACCGAGATGGGCTTCACGGTGCTCGCCTGCCCGTCGACCGGCAACCTGGCCAACGCGGTAGCGGCCGCTGCCGCCCGGGCCGGCATCCGTTCCGTGGTCATGGTCCCGGCCAATCTCGAAGAGCAGAAGATCATTACCACGGCGGTCTACGGCGGCACTTTCGTCACCGTGGACGGCACCTATGACGACGTCAACCGGCTGGCGTCTGAGCTCGCTGGCGAGCACGACGACTGGGCGTTCGTCAACGTCAACGTTCGTCCCTACTACGCGGAGGGCTCGAAGACGCTCGGTTTCGAGATCGCCGAGCAGCTCGGCTGGCGGCTGCCAGAGCAGGTCGTGGTCCCGATCGCCTCTGGCGCGCAGCTGGTGAAGATCGACAAGGGATTCTCCGAGCTCGCGTCCCTCGGGCTGGTGGACGAGCAGCCGTGGCGCGTGTTCGGCGCGCAGGCCAGCGGGTGCGCGCCGGTCTCCCAGGCGTTCGCCAACGGCTGGGACGTGGTGCGCCCGGTGAAGCCGTCCACGATCGCCAAGTCGCTGGCGATCGGCAACCCGGCCGACGGGCCGTACGTGCTCGACGTCGTCCGGCGGACCGGGGGCGCGGTCGCCGACGTCTCCGACGCGGAGGTCGTGGACTCGATCAAGCTGCTCGCCCGCACCCAGGGCATCTTCGGCGAGACGGCCGGCGGGGTGACCCTCGGCGTGCTGCGCAAGCTGCTCGCTGACGGCCGGCTCGACCCGGACGCGGAGACGGTGATCATCAACTCAGGCGACGGGCTGAAGACGCTGGACGCGGTCGAGCCGGCCGTCACGGTTCCGGTGGCTATCAAGCCCACGCTCGAGGCGTTCATCGCGGCCGGATTCGATGGGGCTGGTGCCGGGTGAACGGCCGCCAGAATCTCAGCACGCGATACCTGCGGTGCTGAATGCGGTGCGGGTTACCGCGATTGGCGGCTATCTGGCGTCATGAACGCCGCGCACAGGGTAAGGTCGTTTCCGGTCGCTGCCAGCCAGGCAGGTGCGAGCACGAGAGCGTGCGCTGGCACGGCTCGGCGGGTCGCGATCGACGGGTTCCGCGGTTGAAAGGGCGGGGCTCGAAGCCCGAGCAGCAGTTAGGGAGTTGTTTGGAATGGCTCAGGGCACCGTCAAGTGGTTCAACCCGGACAAGGGCTACGGCTTTATCGCCGTCGACGGTGGCAAGGACGTCTTCGTCCACTTCTCAGCGATCCAGGCGGACGG
>JASHXJ010000596.1 GCA_030043595.1 Trebonia sp. | reverse complement strand
ACCCACGACACGTCCCTCGTCGAGGCGATCGTGCTCGTCTTCGCGCTCGTCACGGTGCTCGGCAACCTGCTCGCCGACCTGGCCTACGCGGTACTCGACCCAAGGATCCGGTATGGCAGTTCCAACTCCTGACGTCACGCTGGCGACCCGTGTCCCGCCGCCGCTGCCGTCCCTGGTCAACTCCCGCCGGCTGCGGACGCAGCGGCTCGGCCGCGCGCTGCGGCTCTGGGTGCCGGCCGGGTTCCTGATCCTGATGCTCGCCATGTGCTTCCTGTGGCCGCTGGTCTACAACCTGCCATCGTCTGTCAACGGGAACATCATCTATTCGTCCGAGCCGCCGTTCTCCCCGGGGCACTGGCTCGGTACCAACACGCTCGGCGTCGACATCTTCTCCCAGATCGTGTACGGCGGGCAGATCGCGTTCGAGGTCAGCGTGTCCGTCACCGTCATCGGCATCGTGGTCGGCGGCGGGATCGGGATCATCGCCGGCTACTTCGGCGGCTGGATCGACGCCGTCCTGAGCCGGATCCTCGATGTCCTGATCGCGTTCCCCGCCCTGGTGCTCGCGCTGGTGATCGCCGAAGGGCTCGGGCCGAGCGAGATGCACGTGATCCTGGCGCTGTCGGTGTTCGCCATCCCGGCGCTCGGGCGGGTCGTGCGGGGTGCCACGCTGACGCTGCGCGCGCTGCCGTTCATGACCGCGGCGCGGCTGGCCGGCACCCGCGGCTGGCGGATCATCGTGCGCCACATCGTGCCGAACATCCTGCCGGGCATCGTGACGTTCAGCCTGCTCGGCATCGGCATCGTGATCATCCTGGAGGGCGCCCTTGACTTCCTCGGCTACGGCATCCCGCTGCCCGAGGCGAGCTGGGGCTCCATGATCGCGCAGGGCCAGCAGGTGCTGACCGCCCAGCCGGAGTACGTGCTGATCCCGTCCATTTTCCTGCTGGTCACCGTGGTGGCGCTGAACATGCTCGGGGACGCGCTGCGCGAGCGGTGGGGAGTGCAATGACAGACGCTCTGCTGCAGGTCGACGACCTGCGGGTTTCCTTCGCGGTCGGCGGCCTCGAGGTGCGGGCCGTCGACGGGGTCAGCTTCACCGTCGATCCCGGCCGCACGCTCGCCATCATCGGCGAGTCGGGGTCAGGCAAGACCGTCTGCTGCCGGGCGATCATGGGGCTGCTGCCGGGGACCGCGGCGATCAGCGGGTCGGCCCGGCTGCGCGGCTCGGAGCTGCTCGGCCTGTCCGATGCCGAGCTGCGCCGGCACCGCGGCTCCGACGTCGCGATGGTGTTCCAGGACCCGGCGCGGTCGCTCAACCCGACGATGCGGGTCGGCGTCCAGATCACCGAGGCCATCAAGACGCACCGCGCGGTGAGCAGGCGCGAGGCGCAGACCCAGGCGATCGAGCTGCTGCGGCTGGTGCGCATCCCGGCGGCCGAGCGGCGCTTTCACGAGTACCCGCACCAGCTGTCCGGCGGCATGCGGCAGCGCGTGATGATCGCGATCGCGCTGGCGTGCCGGCCGAAGCTGCTGATCGCCGACGAGGCCACGACGTCGCTCGACGTGACCACCCAGGCGCAGATCATGGAGCTGCTGCTCGAACTGCAGCAGGAGCTGGACATGGCGCTGATCCTGATCAGCCACGACATGGGGCTCGCGGCGTCCTACGCGGACGAGGTTGTCGTCATGTACGCGGGCAAGATCGTCGAGCAGGCACCCGCCATGCGGCTCTTCGGCACCGGCGGCGCCGTCCGGATGCGTTATACCCGGGCGCTGCTCGACGCGGTCCCGCACCTGGAGCGGCCCGCGCACTATCCGCTGCCGGTCGTGGGCGGGCGCCCGCCGGACCCGACCGCGCTGCCGCCCGGCTGCTCGTTCGCGCCGCGCTGCGCGAGCGCGGCCGACGACTGCGTGGCGAAGGCGCCGGCGCTGCTCGAGCACGCACCCGGCCACCGGTGGGCATGCTGGCATCCCTGCGAGAACGGAGGCGCGGCATGACCGCCCAACCCACCCCCGCGGATCAGCCGGCAGCCGGGGAGCCGCTGCTGTCGGCGCGCGACGTGGTCCAGGAATTCGTGGTCCGTGAGCGCGGCGGCGGCAAGGCCGGCGTCGTGCAGGCGGTGTCCGGCGTCTCGTTCGACGTCATGCCCGGCGAGACGCTCGGCATCGTGGGCGAGACCGGGTCCGGCAAGTCCACGCTGGCCCGGGCGATCCTGCAGGCCCCGCGGCCCAAGTCAGGATCCGTCGTGTTCCGCGGCACCGAGCTGACCAAGCTGCGCGGCGGCAGGCTGCTCCAGGCGCGCCGGCACATGCAGTTCGTGTTCCAGGACCCGTTCGGGTCGCTGGACCCGAAATGGCGGGTGCGGTCAATCGTCGAAGAGCCGCTGATCGCCTACCGCACGGGAGACCGCGCCGCACGGCGCAAGCGGGTCGACGAACTGCTCGACCTGGTGGGCCTGGACCCGGCGCGGTACGCGAAGCGGCATCCGAGGGAACTGTCCGGCGGGCAGGCGCAGCGCGTCGCCATCGCCCGGGCGGTGGCCCTGGAGCCGTCGCTGATCATCTGCGACGAGGCCGTGTCCTCGCTGGACGTGCTGATCCAGGCGCAGGTACTCAACCTGTTCGAGAAGCTGCGGTCGGAACTCAGCCTGTCCTACCTGTTCATCGCGCACGACCTGGCGCTGGTCAAGCAGGTGAGCGACCGGGTGGCGGTGATGTACCTGGGCAAGATGTGCGAGACCGGGCCGGGCGAGGCGGTGTACCGGCAGCCGCTGCACCCGTACACGCGGGCGCTGCTCGACTCGATCCCGTCCACCGAGCCGGGCGCCGCCCGGGCGGCCGCGACGATCAAGGGCGAGCCGCCGTCGCCGATCAACCCGCCGAGCGGGTGCCGGTTCCGCACCAGGTGCCCCCGGGCCACGGATCTGTGCGCGCAGGAGGAGCCCGAGCCACGCGAGCTGGCGGCGGGGCACCTCGTGGCGTGCCACTTCCCGCTGAACCAGCCGGCGCCCGTCGCCACGGCCGTCGCAGCCGCGGACGCCGCCACAGGCGTCACGTTCCGTTCCGTGTAAATATTTGATTTTTCTAACCGAGAAGGAGACCGATGAGGCTGCGGATACTGCTTGAACCGCACCACGGTGCTACGTACGAGCAGATCCTCGCCTTGGCGCGGGCGGCGGAAGAGGGCGGGTTCGACGCCTTCTTCCGCTCCGACCACTACCTGGGCATCGACGCCGACGACACCAGCTATCAGCCGACCGACTCGTGGACGACGCTGGCGGGACTGGCGGTGCAGACCAGCCGGGTCCGGATCGGCACGCTGGTGAACGCCTCGACCTTCCGCCTGCCTGGCCAGCTGGCGGTCGAGGTCGCCACCGTCGACCAGATGAGCGGCGGCCGGGCCGAGCTCGGCATCGGAGCCGCCTGGTACGAGCGCGAGCACCAGTACTTCGGCATCCCGTTCCCGCCGCTCGGCGAGCGGTTCGACCGGCTCGAGGAGCAGCTCGCGATCCTCACCGGGCTGTGGCGGACCAAGCCGGGGGAGCGGTTCAGCTTCGACGGCAAGTTCTTCCAGTTGCAGGACTGCGCGTCGATCCCACGGCCAGCCGCCCGCCCGAAGATCATCATCGGCGGGGCCGGCGCCAAGCGCACCCCGACACTGGCCGCGAAGTTCGCCGACGAGTTCAACGGCGCGCTGGGCATGCAGGTGCGCGAGCGGTACGCCAACTTCCAGCGGATCTGCGCCGACGTGGTGGGCCGCGACCCGGCGCAGGTGCGGCTGTCCGCCACGCTGCCGGTGTGCATCGGCTCCTCCGCGCAGGACCTGGAGCGGCGCAAGGAGTCGCTCGGCGAGCCGGGGGCGCGGCTGCTCGCGGCCGGGATCACGGGCACCGCCGGGGACGTGATCCGGGCGGTCGAGGACCTGGCCGCCCAGGGCGCTGACACGGTCTACTTCCACGTCTACGGGCCCGGTGACGTCGAGCACATCAGGCTGCTCGGCAGCGAGGTGGTCAGCCGCTTTTAGTTGAGCGACTTGTGCAGCGTTGTGCGGCTGCACAGGGGCCTACCTGCAAAGCTTGTGGGGCGTGTCGATGCCTGGGGGCATCGGCTGAGGCAGCATGAGGAACGTGGGACAGGCTCAGCGACGCCCGGCACCCCTGTGTGCGAGCACTAACGTCATTTATGAATTCGGTGCTATAAGCACAGGTGTCATTCGCGCGCAATTCAGCTCGCGGGTCGAAAAGCTGCCTGGAATTGTTTCCCCTGATGGACATTGACATTCGCGCCGCCCACCGGCTGCGCGAATCCGCGGGAGCTCAGGCGGCCATCGGCCCGCTGGTCGGGGCGCTGTGCGCCGCCGACGTCGACCTCACGCGGCTGCGGGTGAGCTGCGACTGGATCCAGTACAAGAACAACTTCAGGGAAACGGCCATGGTGCGGCCGGTCATCGCGGCAGGCGTGGCCCCTGACCCCGGCGACGACGCGGCCGTCGACGGCATCGAGCTCGCCGTGGACCTGCGCCGCTGCGCGCAGCCGGGCACCGAGGTCGCGGCGGAAGTGGACGCGGCGCTGGCGGACTTCTACGCCACGGACGCAAAGGTGTGGCTCGAGCCCTGGGTGCCAGGTTCGGGCAGCTGCGTCTGGCGCTTCAACGCGCTGTACTGGCAGGCGCTGGCGATGTGGGAGAAAGCCACGGGCAGGGAGTACGAGCACGCGCTGCCCGGCGGGGAGAGCGACGCGCGCAACGCCGCCGCCGCCCGCGAGCTGATCCTGGACCTGTTCAAGCTCTGGGACGAGCTCGGCGCACGGCGCGCGCTGCCCGAGGAGCTCTACGTCATCGAGCTCGGGGTTGGCAACGGCGGCCAGGCGCGCACCTGGCTCGACGCGTTCACCGAGCTCGACCGGCGGCACGGCCGTGACTACTACCGCCGGCTGCACTACCTGATGGGTGACTACTCGGCGCACGTCCTGGACCGGGCGCGGCAGGAAGTCGCGCACTACGGCGACCATGTCTCCGGGCTTGTGCTCGAGGCGACCCGGCTGTCCGGGAGCGTGGGGTTCCTTGCCGGGAAGGCGTTCCTCGTCTACATCTCCAACGTGTACGACAACCTGCCCACCGACGAGGTGGCCTCCATCAAGGGCCGGGTGTACCTGGTGCAGGTCCGCGCGTACCTGTCCGCGTCCGCCGCGGCGCGGATCGCCGCGCAGTTCGGCCTGGCGGAACGAGAACTCGCCCCGCTTACCGAGCGGCTCCTGCGGATCGGCCCGGAGCTGCTGTCGGAGTCGCTGCCTGACAAGTTCGCCGACCCCGGTCAGGCGACGGCGTTCTGGCAGGCGATGTGGGACGCGCTGCGCCAGGCGGAGCGGTACGTGCCGCTCGAGGGGCTGGACACCTACCAGGTCACGCCGTCACTGACCGGGGAGATCCTGCGCCCGCTGCTGGCCGCCGAGGGCGACGTCCGGATGCACGTCAGCAACGGGGCCCTGGCCAGCTTCGCCGACACGCTGCCGCTGCTGCACCCGTTCGGGCAGGTGGTCTGCCGCGACCTGTTCCTTACCGGGACCGATCAGTACGGGTCCGGCTTCTACGGGCCGGGCAAGTACGACGGGTCGACGGTCAACTGGGTCAACGGCCCGCTGCTCGCGCTGCTCGCCAACCGCCGTGGCTTCGGCGTGCGGTTCAGCCAGTTCAAGGAGCGGCCCGCAGCCAACATCAAGACGCTCACCGCGCAGGTCAGGGATTAAGGCGGGCGGGGACATGACGCCGATCGAGCAATGGCACCGTTACCTGCCGACCACGGTCGTGGGATCGTACTCGGTCCCCGAGTGGCTCGAGCGGCTGAAGACGGAGTACTACCAGCGGCGGATCAGCGCGCAGCACCTGGCGGAGATCCACGAGGTCGCCATCAAGGACGCGGTCAAAGACCAGGAGTGCGCGGGGATCGACATCGTCTCCGACGGCGAGCTGCGCCGGGACAACGACATCGACTACTTCCTGGCCCGCATCCCCGGCGTGCAGATCGCCCAGCGCGGCAAGTCGGACTACTACGACTACTACGAGGCCGAGGTCACCGCGCCGCTGCCCGAAGACGACAAGTCCACGCTCGGGCTCGCCGCCGACTTCGATTTCACCCGGCAGCTGACCGACCGCCCGGTGAAGTTCTCCTTCACGGGCCCGTTCTCGCTGTCCCGCCGGATCGCCGACACCGCCTACACCGACCCGGCCGACCTCGTGCGCGCGCTGGCCAGGCGGCTCAACCAGGAGGCCCGCTCGCTCGCCGACGGCGGGGCGACGCTGCTGCAGATCGACGAGCCGTTCCTGGCCGGGTACCCGGAACAGGCCGGGCTCGCGGTGGAGGCGGTCAACATCGTGACCGACGGGATCCCGGTTACCTGGGCGCTGCATGTCTGCTATGGCAACAGGTACGCGCGGCCGTCCTGGGAGGGTCACTACGACTTCCTCTTCCCGGCCGTGCTCGAGGCCCACGTGGACCAGCTGGTGCTCGAGTTCGCGCGCAAGGGCCTGGAAGACCTGCGGCTGATCAGGGAGTATTCCTGGCACTCCGCGCTGGGACTCGGCGTGATCGACGTGAAGTCCGCGACGGTGGAAAGCCCCGAGCTGGTGGCCGCGCGCATCCGGCGCGGCCTTGAGTACGTGCCTCCCGGCCGTCTCATGATCAACCCGGACTGCGGGCTGCGGCACCTCGCGCCGGACATCGCCAGGCGCAAGCTGCGCGCTATGGTAGCGGGCGCGGCTATTGTCCGGTCTGAGCTCGGGCTGGACACGGCCGCGACCGAGATCACCCCCGAACCGGCCACCGGAGTTCTCGCCCCCGACGCGGTCTCTGCCGCACACATAACAGTTAACCCTCCCGCCTCGGGAGACAACGACTCCTCAGGAGCTAGCCATGGATAGCGGATTCCTCTTCACTTCCGAGTCGGTGACGGAGGGCCACCCGGACAAGATCGCGGACCAGATCTCGGACGCGGTCGTTGACGCGGCGCTGGCCGGCGACCCGACGTCCCGGGTCGCGTGCGAGACGCTGCTCACCACGGGCCTGATCGTGGTGGCCGGCGAGATCACCACGGCGGCGACCATCGACTACCAGGCGCTCGCGCGCCAGGTGGTCTGCGAGATCGGCTATGACAACGGCGAGTACTACTTCGACGGCAACGCCGTCGGCGTGATCGTCGCCATGGACCGGCAGTCGCCGGACATCGCCCAGGGCGTGGACACGGCGCACGAGGGCCGGGTCGGCGGGTCCGAGGACCCGCTGGACAGGATCGGCGCGGGGGACCAGGGCATGATGTTCGGCTACGCGACGAACGAGACGCCCGAGTTCATGCCGATGCCGATCACGCTCGCGCACCAGATGTCGAAGAAGCTGTCGGAGGTCCGTCACTCCGGCCTGCTGCCCTACCTGCGGCCGGACGGCAAGACCCAGGTCACCGTGCGGTATGACGGCGCGGGCAAGCCGGCCGGGATCGAGAAGGTGCTGATATCCACCCAGCACGCCGACGGCGTGGAGAGCAAGCTGCCGGACGCGCTGTGGGAGGAAGTGGTCCTGCAGACGCTGCCGCCCGAGCTGTTCGACGCGGACAGGCTGCGCAAGGAGCTCTACGTCAACCCGACTGGCCGGTTCGTGATCGGCGGCCCGGTCGGGGACACCGGCCTGACCGGCCGCAAGATCATCGTCGACACCTATGGCGGCTTCGCCAGGCACGGCGGTGGCGCGTTCTCCGGCAAGGACCCGTCCAAGGTTGACCGGTCGGCGGCGTACGCCGCCCGGTACGTGGCGAAGAACGTCGTCGCGGCCGGCCTGGCCGATCGCATCGAGGTCCAGGTGGCTTACGCGATCGGCGTGGCCCGGCCGCTGTCGCTGCTGATCGAGACGTTCGGCACCGAGAAGATCGCCAAGCCGGCGATCGTCGAGCTGGTGCAGGAGAACTTCGACCTGCGCCCGGGCGCGATCCTGCGCGACCTCGACCTGCGCCGGCCGATCTACCGGCAGACGGCGGCCTACGGCCATTTCGGGCGCTCGGGTGACACGTTCACCTGGGAGCGGACCGACAAGGCCGACCAGCTGCGCACCCAGGCGGGCCTGGCCTAACGGCCACGGCCTGAGGGCTGGCGCCGGCGCGTTCGCCGCGGGCGCCCGCCCCAGTCGTGCCCGGCCGGCGCTCAGCGCGGGCCGGGCACGCGCCATTCCGGACTTTACGGACGTAACCAGGCATAGTTAAGGCATCGCTAAGCGCCATTGCTAACGATTGCGGTCGTACGGCTGCGTTAGGTAGCCGGGCCTCACTCTGGTGGCCAGCGAGGCGGGAAAATTTGTGGCTCACCGCAACTCCGGGCCCGCCGAGTTTGGTACCGGGGGCAATTGTTCCCGGTCAGCCGCCGTGTAATTCTCGCCGTTAGATTGGTTACCCCCCGCAAGCATTGGCCGCGCCGTGGCGACCAGAAAGGGGCTGACCGGTGCTCGCGGCAGTCACCAGATCGCCGGGCGTTATCGTCATCGACGGTATCGCGGAACCCCGTGCGCCGCAGGCCGGCCGGGCGGTCGTCAGGCCCGGCACTGCCGCAATCCGCGGCTCGGAGGTGCGTCACTTTCCGGGGCATACCGTGGCATTCTTGCTCGGGCAGGATTTCTGCCCCAAAAGACCAGGGCCGCGGGGGAGCACTGTCGCCGGCCTGAGCATGACCGCCGCATGCCGGCAAGGCGGTGCGGCTGGTGCCGTGGTGCCGGGACGCGGGTCGGCCCGCTTGACCCCGCCTCGCGCCACCACGAAGGCGTTCCGATTCGCGGCCAAACGCGAGCCTGGAACAGGAGAAGATACGGATTACGGTCAGCGGAGGAGGGGCTGAAACGTGATGAAAACGTATTCCGGCGCGGTGCTTACGTTAGACCTGGCACGGCGATAATCTCAGCGAAACATACGACAGCTTCAAGAACATACGCCACATCTCAGGCAATGTAAAGGCAGTGCAAAGACGCAGCGTTTACCTATGGACGATGTGCTCTTCGGCTGCCTCCCGGACGGTGCGCCTACCCCGGTTGGCAACATGTCCGGCAGTTTCGGAAAACATTTCGCCGTTAGCCAGGAGAAGGCAGAACCCATGATTAGATACGAGCACCGGCGCTCGCGGCTCACGGTCGCGGCGGTCGCGGCGATCGCGATCGGTGGCGTCCTCGCCGGGTGTAGCAGCAGCAGCTCCAGCAGCAGCTCGACCACGACCCCGACGACCGCCCCTGCGACCAGCGCCCCTGCGACCTCGAGCGCGACGGCCAGCCCGACGTCGACCGCGGTCACCACCTCATCGTGCGGCACTAACCCGGGCGTCGTCGCCACCGGGACACCGATCCCGCTCGGCGGCATCGTCACCGACCAGTCCGGCACCTCGTTCACCGACATCTCGAACATGGCCGCGGCCTACTTCACCTGCGTGAACGACAACGGCGGCATCAACGGTCACCCGATCAAGTACTACATCGAGACCGAGCAGACCAACGCGACGCAGATCGCGTCCGAGGCCAAGCAGCTGGTGCAGACCGACCACGTCGTCGGCATCGTCGGCAACACGTCGATCATCGAGTGCTCGGTGGACAGCAGCTACTGGCAGAAGCTCGGCTATGACGTGATCGCCTCGGGCATCGCGCCCGAGTGCTACTCGACGCCGAACTACGCGGACGTCAACATGGGGCCGCGGTACAGCTCTGACGGCGCCGTGCAGTACGCGCTCACCCTGCACCCGAGCAAGATCGTCTTCGACCAGTCGAACGTCCCCGGCACCACGTACATCGCCGCCGGCCCGAACGCCCTGGCCAAGGCCGCGGGCGTGCCGATCGTCGACGACGCCACCAACGTGCCGATCTCCGACGCCGACTCCGTGGCGATCAACCTGGTCGACCAGGCCGGCAAGAACGGCGCGGTGATCTTGAACTTCACCCCGCCGGACGCCCTGGTGATCCTGCAGGCCGCGCAGAAGCTCAACATCGAGGGCAACGTCAAGGAGTGGGGCTGCTCGACGCCCTGCAACACCGACTTCCTCGCCCAGTCGCTCGGGTCGAAGTGGGACGGCAAGTTCTTCGTCAACGCCGAGCTGACCCCGCCTGACCCGACCAACTCGCCGACGATGAACCTGTACAAGGCGATCCTGGCCCAGTACGGCAAGGCCGTCTCCGGCGGCATCGGCTCGTTCAGCCAGATGGGCTTCACCGAGGCGGAGCTCATTGTCAAGGCCCTGGAGTCGATCACCAGCGGCAGCTACACCGTGGCCACCGTCAACGCCGCGATCAAGGGGCTGAAGGACGTTGACACCGGCATGCTCTGCCAGCAGTGGACGTATGGCAGCTACAGCACGCACATCGCGAACAACGAGGACTACACAGTCACGCCGGACAACGGCAAGATGGTCATAGCGCCCAACGGCGGGTGCACGCTCATCTCAGCCGTCGACCCGCAGATCGCGGCATACCGTGCCCAGGCCGGCACCGCGCCTGCGGACCCGACGTCCATGTGACGGATGATAGGTAGATGCCAAGCTGGTCTGAACTCTCGCAGTTCCTCGTAAGCGGTCTCGCCCTGGGCGGGGTGTATGCCCTGTCCGGGGTGGGGCTGGTCGTCCTGTACCGCGCCACTGGCGTGCTCTACCTCGCCTTTGGCGCGGTCGGGGCGATGGGAGCGTTCCTCACCTATGACATGGTCCAGGCCTCGCTGCCAGGCTGGACCGCGTGGCTCGTCTGCATCCTGTTCGGCGGCGTGATCACGCTGGCCTACGGGATGGTCTTCGGTCCCGCCCTCGCCGGGCGGGACCGA
>JASHXJ010000009.1 GCA_030043595.1 Trebonia sp. | reverse complement strand
CGGCGGCATCGTCGTCTTCAACGACGCGCTGCGGGCCGGAGCCGGGCCGGCGGCGGACGGCGCGCGCGAGCTCACCGACACGATCAGGGTGGACGAACGGCTGATCCCGCTGCTGCTTCCCATCGCTGACGGCCTGCTCGCCGCCATCAAAAGATAAACAATTACACCGAACGGACAGCGGGTTCCAGTTCAGGGGCGCGCAATTTCCAGAGGCACTCGACCGGCGACGGCGACGGTGCTACGCGACAGCCGCCTGCAGGGCGTCACCTAGCTTCGCGGCCTCGTCAGCCGACAGCTCGACAACGAGCCTGCCGCCCCCCTCCAAAGGGACGCGCATCACGATGCCACGGCCCTCCTTGGTCACCTCGAGCGGGCCATCGCCCGTCCGCGGCTTCATCGCCGCCATCCTGCATCCCCTTCCTCGCGCGCCTGCGTACCGCACACGCACCCTCAAAGCCCCGCGAAATCGCCCCTGCGCAGCCCCCCGCGGGGGTTGCGGGCGCTCGTCGCCCCGCGTGGACTGCGCATGAACGGCCCGCGCCTGCGCCGGAACCGGTCAGCAACAACCGTGTCGATCCGTCGCCCTATTATCCCGTGTTCGGAGTCAGAATGGTAATGATCGGCTACGCGCGCCGCCCGGCGGCGCCCTTAACCGGACCCCCCGCAGTCACCAGGGCGGGCCCGGCGCGGTCAGCGCCCGGCCCGGTCGGGCGCGGCGAGCTAGGCGCGCCGCTGCCGTCAGCTGCCGCAGCGCCGAGCCTGGCCAGGAGCACCTCGAGCCCATTTCGTGCCTGGGCAGAGTTCCGCGGCGATCACGGCAGGGGCTGTTGTGACCAGAGAAGCCGCGCCGGAACCGGGCTGGGTGATTGCGCGCGGCCTGCGCCGCACAGCGCGCACCGGCCGGTGCCACATCAGTCTCTCGTGTTCGCTTTGTATGCGTTCCGCACGACATATCAGGACAAATCGACCAGCAAAGTGGTCGGCGCGCATACAAAGCCAGCGGGAGAGGCTTGAGTGACGGAGGAGACTGCCGGGCGGGGGTGCCGCCGGACGGGGGTGCCGACGGGCGGGGAGGGCGGAGGAGGTGACGGACTGGAGTGGCGTGCGGGAAAAGCCGGCGGCGGGAGGACGCAGCTAGAGCCCGCGGCTGACGGCGGGCGGGCACGCGCGGGGATCGCGTGACACGAGGGGGAACGCTGACACCTCCAGCAATGCTCACCGGGCTTGCGCTGAGCACTCCTGGAGGTGGCGGGAATCGAACCCGCGTCCTTCAGTGCCTCACCAGGGCTTCTCCGAGCGCAGCCTGCTTCGCTTTTCTCAGCCCCGGCGATCACGCAGGCAAGACGCCGACAGGCTCAGCCACTGTCTGTTTTCCTAGCCTGCCCCGTGGCCGGGCCGGCTAGGTGAGCCTTCTAGCTGATGCCAGATCCGGGCCGAAGGCGCTCCCGGGCTGACAGACCTATTGCTAACTCGCCTTAGGCGGCGAGAGCGAGGTCAGTGCGCGTTGAGTTGGCACTTATTGGTTTACGGTCGCGTGATTTACGAGGTCACAACCGTCACCCTCGGCTCGCTTCTCCTGGATCAACCACCGAAGTCGAAACCGTTCACCCCCCTGTTTAGTTGTAGGCAGAGCCTACAGGGCGCAACGCCGCGCGGCCAACGGGGATTCCCGCGCCGGCCGCGCGGCAAGGGACTGAGGCTGCGCTTGGGGTGCTGCCTGGGGGTGCGGCGGGCCGGGGAAAAGATGATGACCCCCGCAGGCGCTGGCGGTGGCCGAAACGCGCCCACGGGGGTCGACCGGCAGGGTCGGAGCCGGTCCGGAAGTCCGGGCCTCCCCCGAGATGAGGCCCGGCTCTCACAGTGACTGGGCCGCAACCCCCCAAGCGAGCCTCAGTCACCTCTTAAGACGCCCGCGAGTGTCTGGATGGTTGCTTTCCGTGATTCTAAAGATGGCAAAGTCTTGGCAATGAGCCCGGAAGTGGTTACCGAGAGTTACCGCACGACGGTCAGGCGACCTTGCAGACCCAGCCGAACGGGTCGGGCCGGTGGCCGTACTGGATGCCGATGAGCTCCTCGCGCAGCCGCATCGTCACCGGGCCGGGGTTCCCGTCCGCGACCGTCCACCCGCCCGACGCGCCGTCCACCGCGCCGACCGGGGTGACCACGGCGGCCGTGCCGCAGGCGAACACCTCGGTGATCTCGCCGGACGCGCACGCCCGGCGCCACTCGGGCACCGAGATCCGGCCCTCGGTGGCCGGGATTCCGAGCGTCGGCGCGAGCTTGAGCAGCGAGTCCCTGGTGATCCCCGGCAGCAGCGTGCCGGTGAGGGCGGGCGTCATGATCCGGGCATCCGGGCCGGACCCGTACACGAAGCACAGGTTCATCCCGCCCATTTCCTCGACCCACTGGTGCTCGGCCGCGTCCAGCCAGACCACCTGGTCGCACCCGTTCTCGACGGCCTGCTGCTGGGCGGCGAACGCGGCGGCGTAGTTGCCGCCGCACTTGACCGCGCCCGTGCCGCCCGGCGCGGCCCGCGTGTAGTCCTCCGACAGCCAGACCCTGACGGTCTTCGTCGCGCCGAAGTACGCGGCGGCCGGGGAGGCGATCACGCAGAACAGGAACTTGTCCGACGGGTGGTTGACGCCGAGGCCGCGCTGCGTCGCGATCATGAACGGGCGCAGGTAGAGGCTGTTCCCCTCGCCATGCGGAGTCCACTCCTTGTCCTGGGCGACAAGGAGCTCGAGCGCGCGCAGGAACGTCTCCTCCGGCAGTTCGGGCATCGCCATCCTGCGTGCCCCCGCGTTGAACCGCGCCGCGTTCGCCTGCGGGCGGAACATCACCACCGATCCGCTGTCCTGGCGGTACGCCTTCAGTCCCTCGAAGAGCTCCTGGGCGTAGTGGAACACCGAGGTGGCCGGGTCGAGCGCGAACGGCCCGTACGGCTCGAGCTTGCCATCGTGCCACCCGTGCCCGGCCGACCAGCGCAGCGTGATCATGTGGTCGGTGAAGACCTGGCCGAACCCCGGCGCCGCCAGCATCCGCTCTCGCTGCGCGGCTGGCACCATGTCCTGGGATATGTGGATCTCGAAGCCGATCTCGGTGTCGGGGTGAGCGGTCATGACAGGTGGTTCCTTTCTGTGGGCGTATACGGATATGTCGGGATTCGGGTAAACCGCGATTATCCGGATACTCGCTCGGCGATGTCGTCGCCGATCTCCACGGTAGTCCGTGCCGCCCATGCGCCCTGCCGCTCGATCAGGTCGTCAGAGACCGCCTGCTCGATCTTCGCCGCGCCGGCCGTGAGCCCGAGGTGGGAGCAGAGCATCGCCGCGGACAGGATCGCGGCGGTCGGGTCGGCCTTGGACTGGCCGGCGATGTCCGGCGCGCTGCCGTGCACCGGCTCGAACATCGACGGGAAGCGGCGGGCGGGATTGATGTTCCCGCTGGCCGCAAGCCCGATGCCGCCTGCCACGGCGGCACCGAGGTCGGTCAGGATGTCGCCGAAGAGGTTGTCGGTCACGATGACGTCGAACCGTTCCGGCGCGGTGACGAAGAACATCGACGCGGCGTCGACGTGCTGGTAGTCCACCGAGACCTCGGGGTACTCCTTGGCCAGCGACTCCACCGCGCGCTGCCACAGGTCGCCCGCGTAGGTCAGCACGTTGGTCTTGTGCACCAGCGTGAGCTTCTTCCGCGGCCTGGCCATGGCCTGCTCGAACGCGTACCGCGCCACCCGCTCGACGCCGAACCGCGTGTTATAGCTCTCCTGGGTGGCGATCTCCTCCGGGGTGCCGCGGCGCATGACGCCGCCCGCCCCCGTGTACGGCCCCTCGGTGCCCTCGCGGACCACGACCATGTCGATCGTCTCCGGCCGCCCGTTCGCCAGCGGCGACGCGACGCCCGGGTACAGCCTGACCGGCCGCAGGTTCACGTAGTGGTCCAGTTCGAACCGCAGCCGCAGCAGCAGCCCGCGCTCCAGGATCCCGCTGGGGACGCTCGGGTCGCCGACCGCGCCGAGCAGGATCGCGTCGTGCGCGCGGATCTCCTCGAGGACCGCGTCGGGGAGCGTCTCGCCGTTCCTGTGCCAGCGGCGGGCCCCCAGGTCGTAGTCGGTCGTGTCGAAGGTGACCCCTGGCGTGGCCGCACGGAGCACCTTGAGCGCCTCGGCCGTCACTTCGGGCCCGATGCCATCACCGCCGATGACCGCGAGCCTGGTAATCGATCCCATCGGTCAGTCCTCGTCGCTCAGCCAGCTCATCAGCGGGCGGAGCCTGGCGCCGACCTGCTCGATCTGCTCGGCGTGCTCGGCCTCGCGCCGCTTGAGGAAGTTGGGCTTGCCGGCGTCGAACTCCTCGACGAGCTCACGGGTGAAGCTGCCGTCCTGGACCTCGCGCAGGATCTTGCGCATCTCCTCCCGTGTCCGCTCGTCGATGAGGCGGGGACCGCGGGTGTAACCGCCGTATTCGGCCGTGTCGGACACCGACCAGTACATCTTGGAGATGCCGCCCTCGTACATCAGGTCCACGATCAGCTTCATCTCGTGCAGGCACTCGAAGTACGCCGCCTCCGGCTGGTACCCGGCCTCGACCAGCGTCGCGAACCCGGCCTTGATCAGCTCGGAGACCCCGCCGCACAGCACCGCCTGCTCGCCGAACAGGTCGGTCTCCGTCTCCTCGGTGAACGTCGTCTTCAGCACGCCGGCCCGGGTGCCGCCGATCGCCTTGGCGTAGGACAGCGCGAGCGCGAGCGCGTTGCCGGTCGCGTCCTGCTCGACGGCCACGAGCATCGGCACGCCGCGGCCCTCGGTGAACTGACGGCGGACCAGGTGGCCTGGCGCCTTCGGCGCGACCATGCAGACGTCCACGTCGGCTGGCGGCTGGATCAGGTTGTACCTGATGTTCAGGCCGTGCGCGAAGAACAGGGCGTCACCCTCGACCAGCGACGGGGCGATGGCCTCCGCGTACACCGCGCGCTGCAGGTGGTCCGGGATCAGCACCATCACCAGGTCCGCCTCCTCGCACGCGTCGGCGGG
>JASHXJ010000595.1 GCA_030043595.1 Trebonia sp. | reverse complement strand
CACCTCGCCGGGCGTGGTACCGCGGCCGAAGACCTTATCCACGCCCAGCGCCGCCGCCTCCGCCGCGGACGCGTCGAACCGCGGTCCGCCGACCACGAGCAGCGGCCGCGTGGCCGCCGCGAACTCGGGGGCCGCGCGGAACGCCGCCGCCAGCTCTCGCGCGTTAGACAGGTGCGCGTCCCGCTGCGTGACCACCTGGCTGACCAGCACCGCGTCGGCGCGCTCGGCGGCGGCACGCTCGACCAGGGAAGGGATGGGCACCTGCGCGCCGAGGTTCACCACCCGGATCTCCCGGTAGTACTCCAGCCCCTTTTCCCCCGCGTGGCCCTTCACGTTCAGGATCGCGTCGATGCCGACGGTGTGCGCGTCGGTCCCCACGGTCGCCCCGACGACCACGAGCTTGCGGCCCAGGGCCGCGCGGACCCGCAGGTTCACCTCGGCCGGCGAGAGCAGCTCGAACTCCCGCGGCGCGACGACTACTGCCGACAAGTCGACAAGGTGACTTACCCGCCCGTACACGATGAAGAAGGTGAAGTCAGGGCCGACCGGCTTGGTGTGCACGACCATCGCCGGCGACAGGCCCATCTTGCCGGCGAGCTGGAGCGCGGCGCCTTCGGCCAGCGCCCGGTCGGCCGCTGACAGGGACGGAACCGGCAGCGTGAACGACAGCTGCACCCGGCCGTCGCCGGTGGTGTCGCCATACGGCCGGACGACGTCGGCGAGGCTCATTCCATGTCCCCTTCGAGGATGCCGGCCAGCAGGGCGCCGGGGGGACCGGTCCCCTCGGGCGGGGGCTCGGGGGTCGTCCCCCGGGCCAGCAGGTCACTGACGGGATTGACGTAGCCGTCCGCCCGCTCGATGACCCCGTCCAGGCCGCGCCCGCCGTCCGGCGGCCGCTTCGTCACGCCGAACGTCCCGTCCGCGATCGCGTTCAGCAGCCCGTCAGCCTCGATCCGGCGCAGCAGCCCCACGGCCTCGCCGAGCACCTGGCGGGCCCGGCCGACCACGAACGAGTCCGGCTGGAACGACAGGCCGAGGCGCCCGGCCGCCGACCGCACGTACCGGACGTTCTCCAGCGCCAGGTCGCGGTCGGACAGGAACGGGGTGTGAATCCCTTCGGTCATCATGCCGACGAGCAGGATCGACTGGCCGGTCATCAGCCCGCACAGGTTGAAGAACGCGTCGAGCAGGTACCCGGCGAACACGTTGCCCGTCATGTGCTTGGTCGGCGGCATGTACTTCAGCGGCGCGCCGGGGAACAGCTCGCGGACGAGCTGCGCGTGCGCCAGCTCCAGCAGGAAGGAGTCGGGCACCGCCGGGTTGATCTCGAACGCGTGCCCCAGCCCGAGCTGCCAGGTCGCCAGCCCGGCCTCCCTGCCGAAGTACTCGTTCAGCAGCTGGGAGACGACCACCGTGTGCGCGGCGTCGACCGCGTCCGCCGTGGTCAGGTAGTTGTCCTCGCCCGTGTTGATGACGATCCCGGCCCGGGCGTGCACCTGGCGGGAGAACCGCTGGTCGATGAACGTGCGCACGGGGTTGATGTCGCGGAAGATGATGCCGTACATGCAGTCGTTCAGCATCATGTCCAGGCGCTCGAGCCCGGCGAGCGTGGCGATCTCCGGCATGCACAGCCCGGAGGCGTAGTTGGTCAGCCGGACGTACCGGCCCAGCTCCCGCGAGGTCTCGTCGAGCGCCGCCCGCATCAGGGCGAAGTTCTCCCGCGTCGCGTAGGTGCCCGCGTACCCCTCCCGGGTGGCCCCCTCCGGCACGTAGTCCAGCAGCGACTGCCCGGTGGACCTGATCACCGCGATCACGTCCGCGCCCTCCCGCGCCGCCGCCTGGGCCTGCGGGATGTCCTCGTAGATGTCGCCGGTGGCGACGATCAGGTAGATCCAGGGGGCTGGCGGGTCGGCGAGGTCCGCGATCATGGCCGACCGCAGCGCCCGCTGCGCGTCGATGACGGATATCCCCTTGTGGACCGAACGAAGCGCTAGTTCCCGCGCCGCGCCCGCTTCCGCCCCGGCCGGGATGCGGAACCTGACCTGGCCGGCCGCGGCGTGTTCGGCAAGCGTGCGCAGGTCAGGGTAGCCGCCGGCGAGCACGGCGTCCCAGGCCGGCAACGCGACGCCGTACTCGAGTCCGACGCTGTCCCGGACCGCGTCCGCGAGCCGGTTCACCCATGGCATCCCCTCGGCGTCGGCCCCGTCAAGCCCTCCAAGGCGGAGCACGGCCCGCTCGATGGACACCGTCGTGTGCGTCCGCGCCAGGTGCGTCACCGGCTCCCCCGCACGCCTGGCCAGGTCCCTGGCGAGCCGCACCTGTGCCGGATCCAGCCTCAGCTTCGGCGTCACGCCCGCTCACCCGCACCGCGACCATTACCGGATGAATGTGACATCGAGCCGCCTACAACCGGCTGAATGTCACATTCATCCGGCCGGACGGCGGCAATACGGTGGTCGAACAGGGCGCGGACCGCCGGATTGCCGCGGATCAGGTCCAGCGCGTATGCCGCGTGGCCGGGGACGTACCCGTTGCCGATGAGCATCGTGACGTCGGCTGCCGCGCCTTCGGCGCCGAGCGCGGCCGCGCTGAAGCTGGTCGCCATCGAGAAGAAGATGACCGTGCCGCCCTGGGCCGTGGACAGGATGGCGCCGCCCTCGCAGCCAGGCACGTCGACGCAGACAACCGTGACATCGGCGGGCCCGCCTCTTGCTGTTATCGCCTCCGCCAGCAGCACTGGCTCCCGCGCGTCGGCGATGACGACCTCGTCAACGAGCGGACCCGCGGGACGGGAGGAGCCGGGGGCCGGGGCGGCCGGACCGGGGGCGGGGGCGGCCGGACCGGGGGCGGGGGCGGCCGGCCCGGCGGTCAGGTCGCCGGCCCGGCGCTAGGGCAGGCCGACCGCTCGGTGCGAGGGCAGGCCGACGGCGACATCGCTGGCCTGTCGCAGCAGGCTGGCCTCCGCCTCGGTGGGAACCACCCCGATGATGCGCGCGGCGCCGGCGTCCCGGGCCGCCGCTGCCGAGAGCGACCCGCTCTTGCCAGCGGCGCCCAGTATGGCGACAACCGGCCCGTCGAGGGCAGCCACCACGCGACGGGTGAGCGCCGGCGCCCCGCAGACGTCCAGGACGGCCAGGGAAAGCGGCACCGGAAGGTCAGCCGGCAGCACCGCGGCGATCGAGCGGGCGAACAAGATCGCGTGCCCGTCGCACGGAACCTGCTCGGACAGGCCGTCCCAGCGCTCCAGGCCGTCGCAGATCTGCAGCGGCGTCAGCGTCAGCGAGACCAGGGTGGCCACGCGGTCGCCGGGCGCGAGGCCCAGCGGTGATTCCGGCCCTGCCTCCGCCACGATGCCGGTGAGCATGCCGCCAGAGCCGGTGACCGGGTTGTGCATCTTGCCGCGGCTGGCGATGATCTCGCGGACCGCCTCCCTGATCGCGTCGCCGTCGCCGTCGCAAGACTCGCTGAGCTGCCGGTAGGAGGCCGCGTCGAGGTTCAGCATGTCGACCCGGATCCGCACCTCGCCGGGGCCGGTCCGCGAGCTGGCGTCGAGGCGCCACGCGGCCTGCGGCAGGACACCGGCGAGGCGTTCCCCCGGGTCGGCTACCCGGTAAAGGCCGAGCGCGGCGGCGAGCGCCGATCCCTGCTGCGGTCGTGCCATGCGATCATCCTTCCCCGCCTGGGCAGTCAGCCTCCGCGGACGCGGGAACCCGGGACCGTTCTGGAAAATTTGCATTTCAAATAATGAGTTACCGTAGCTTCTTTCGTACCATACGAATAGTACCGGATTATCGTTCGCCGACTCGGGAGGCAGCATGGGCGGTCTGCAGCAGCCGTACGAGTACCGGCGGCGCGAGCTCGCGGAGCCGGACTGGCGGCGGCTGCCCGGCTGGACCGACGTGACGCCCGCGGAATGGGAATCCGCCCAGTGGCAGCGGGCGCACTGCGTGAAGAACACGCGGCAGCTGCGCGACGTGGCCGGCCCTGGGCTGAGCGAGGCCTTCCTCGCCGACCTCGAGCGGGACCAGCGCGAGCGGGCGACGATGTCCATGCTGATCCCGCCGCAGATGCTGAACACGATCGCGCCGTCAGTGGCGGCGTCCGATCCGTCGTGCACCGAGGCGTGGTACGCGGACCCGGTGCGCCGGTACATGCTGCCCGTCTTCAGCGACCGGCAGCCGCTGTGGCCGTCCCACCCGTACGCGCAGCGCGACTCCCTGCACGAGGCGGAGATGTGGGCGGTCGAGGGGCTGACCCACCGCTACCCGACCAAGGTGCTCGCCGAGCTGCTGCCGACCTGCCCGCAGTACTGCGGGCACTGCACGCGGATGGACCTGGTGGGAAACCCGACCGCGGCGTTCGGCAAGCACAAGTTCGCGATGGCGCGCGAGGACCGGCTGACCGCGATGCTCGACTACCTGCGGCAGACCCCGGGCGTCCGGGACGTGGTGGTCTCCGGCGGCGACGTGGCGAACCTGCCGTGGCCCAGGCTGGAGTCGTTCGTGTCCGCGCTGCTGGAGATCGAGTCGGTCCGCGACATCCGGCTGGCGAGCAAGGCGCTGATGGGGCTGCCGCAGCACTGGCTGTCGGCCGAGGTCACCGCCGGGATGACCCGGCTGGCGGCCACGGCGCGGGCGCGCGGCGTGAACCTGGCGATCCACACCCACGTGAACGCGGCGCAGTCGGTGACGCCGCTGGTGGCGAAGGCCGCGCGGGCGATGTTCGAGGCCGGGGTCAGGGACGTGCGCAACCAGGGCGTGCTGCTGCGCGGCGTGAACGCCGGCTGGCCCGCGCCGGCAGGCAAGACCAGCGCCGGCCCGCTGCTCGACCTGTGTTTCGCGCTGCTCGACG
This sequence comes from Trebonia sp., assembly GCA_030043595.1. Classification (GTDB taxonomy): domain Bacteria; phylum Actinomycetota; class Actinomycetes; order Streptosporangiales; family Streptosporangiaceae; genus Trebonia. The sequence goes on along the minus strand of JASHXJ010000595.1, from coordinate 4,275 downwards.
GGGCCGGGATCATGCCGTACTACTTCTACATGTGCGACATGATCCCCGGCGCGGAGCACTGGCGGCTCACGCTCGGCGAGGCGCAGCAGCTGCAGAGCGCGATCATGGGCTACCTGCCGGGGTTCGCGACGCCGCGGCTGGTGTGCGACGTGCCGTACGTGGGCAAGCGCTGGGTGCACCAGGTGGCGCGGTACGACACCACGCTGGGCATCTCGTACTGGACCAAGAACTACCGCACCGGGCTGGAGGCCGCGGACCCGCTCGCGCTCGAGCGGGAGTACCCCTGCTACGACCCGGTGCACCTGCTGCCCGCCGCGGGGCAGGCCTGGTGGCGCGACCGGGTGCGCCAGCCGGAGCTCGTTGAATTAAGTTTGTCGCATGACACGGCGCAGTGAGCAGATCAGCCTCCACCTCAACGCCTACCTGCTGGCGCACAGCACCCCGCCGGACGCCATCCTGCGGGAACTGGCCACGGAGACCGCCGAGCGCTACCCGAACGACATCCACCGGCAGGTCGCGCCCGAGATGGGGACGCTGCTGACGCTGCTGACCAGGATGTGCCGGGCGCGCAGCGGCATCGAGGTGGGCACCTTCACCGGGTACTCGTCCATCTGCATCGCGCGCGCTCTCGGCACGGACGGCCGGCTGCTGTGCTGCGACGTCAGCGAGGAGTGGACCTCGGTGGCGCGCAAGTACTGGGAGAAGGCCGGGCTCACCGACCGGATCGAGCTGCGGCTGCAGCCCGCGCTCGACACGCTGCGCGCCCTTCCGCAGGAGGAGGCGTTCGACGTGGCGTTCGTCGACGCGGACAAGCTCTGCTACCCCAGCTACTGGAGCGAGCTGGTGCCGCGGCTGCGCGGCGGCGGCGTGATCATGGTCGACAACACGTTCTCGCACGGCCGCGTGCTCGACGCCGGGAACGACAACCCCTCGGTCATCGCCGTGCGCCGGATGAACGACCTGGCGGCCGCCGACGACCGGGTAGAGGTGATCATGATCCCGATCGGCGACGGCCTCACGGTCGCGCTGAAGCACTCGCGCCGGAATTAAGGATTCTCGGGTTCGAGCCCGTCGGACACGTCGGCGTGCTCACTGTCGAGGGTCAGGCCCGCCGATTCCGCCGCTAGCGCGATGAAGGCCGCGAAATCGACGTCGCCGTAGCCCCGGCCGACCAGCGACTGGATGAGCTGGTGAACGACCGCGGCCACGGGCATCGGAACCTCGTGTTCCCGCGCGGCTGCCAGGCCGAGGTCAAAGTCCTTGCGCAGCAGCCTCGAGGTGAAGGTGGGCTCGAAATCGAGGTTCACGTAGGCCGGCGCCTTGTACTGGGTGAACTGCGAGCCCACGACGCTCTTGTTGAGGCAGGCGAGGAACGCCTCGCGGCTGATCCCGCTGGCCTGTGCCAGGATCGTGATCTCGGCCATCGATGCGGCGACCACGCCGAGGAACAGGTTGTGACAAAGCTTGACCACTCGCGCCAGTTCCCCGTCGCCGACGTAGGTGACCCCCCGGCCGAGCATGGCCAGGTAGGGCTCGGCCGTGTCGAACGCGTCGCGCGGGCCGGAGACCGCCGCCGTCATCTTGCCGACCTCGACCACCCGCGGGTTCCCCATGACCGGCGCGGCGAGCAGCGCCGTGCCGCGCTCGCCGAGCCTTTCCCTGACGATCGCCGACGCGTCGGCGGAGACGGTGGAGCAGTCCACCACGATCTTCGGCGAGGCGCTTCCTGAGATGAGACCCCTTGGCCCGGTCAGGGCGGAGATCAGGTCAGCCGGCGTGCCGACGGCGATAAAGACGATGTCGCACTCGGCCAGCTCAGTGACCGACTCCGCGGGCTTCGCGCCGAGCCGGACCAGCGGTGCCGCCTTGGCCGCGGTCCGGTTGTAAACCGTGACGTCGCAACCGTTGGCCAGCAGGCGGCGGACCATCGCCGCGCCCATCCGGCCGGTACCCAGCCAGCCCAGCCGGAGCGCGTCAGCTTGTGAAGTCATACATCCCCGTCTCTGATTGCGCGACACAATCGTTTGCATCAGAGACTGCTACCGACCTTGGCGTTTTGTCAATGCATGGTGCCGGATCTGTTACACAGCCGTGGCTTCTGTTACACAGCCGTGGCTGAAGTGCGCATTACCGCGAACAGAGACCCGGGACAGTGGAGAAGCGCCGCACAGGGCAAACGAATGCAGCCAGGGGGGATCGCCGCTGCGCGTTAGCGCTTCGCGCGCCGCGCCTATCGCTTCCTGCGGCCCGCGCCGCGGCGCAGCGGGACCGTGTTGGGGGCGATCATGTCGTCTGGGTCTGCGGCGCCGCCGGGAAGGCCCGCGACAGCCGCGGGAGCGAGGGGCACGGCGGAACCGCGAACGACCAGCTCCGGGGCGAGGTAGAGGATCTTCACCGGGCTATCGGGGTCCTCGATCCGCTCAAGCAGCAGCTTCGCCGCCTCCGTGCCGAGCTTGTAGTGCGGGAATCGCACCGTCGACAGCGGCGGCCGCAGCCGGTCGATGAACGGCATGTCGTTGAACCCGATCACCGCGATGTCCTCGGGGCAGCGCAGGCCGAGATCGTCGAACGCGCCGTAGCAGCCCACCGCGAGCATGTCGTTGGCCGCCACGATCGCGGTCAGCCCGCTGCCGGGCGCGAGCAGTTCGTGGCCGCAGCGCCGGCCTTCCTCGATGGAGTAGCCGGTCGCGTACACGATCCGGGACTCATCGGCCGCCAGGCCGGCCGCGCGCATGCCGTCGAGGAACCCGCGCAGCCGGGAGACGCCGGTGGAGATCTCCTGGGGGCCCGCGATATGCCCGATCCGCGAGTGCCCGAGCGAGGCCAGGTGCGCGACCGCGGCCCACTCGCCCTGCTCGTTGTCCACCGAGACCGAGGAGAACTGGTATCCCTGCGCGGTCCGGTTCATCAGCACCACCGGCAGGTCGGCCTCGGCCGCCTCGGCGAGCAACGGGTTGTGCAACGTCGCGGTCGCCAGCACGAAACCGTCGACGTGCCGCGCGCGCATCTGGTCGAAGACCATGCGCTCGCGTGCCAGGTCCCCGTCGGTGTTGCCGATCAGGACGACGTAGCCGTGCTTGGCGAGCCGGTCCTCCAGGCCGCGGACGATCGGCGGGAACAGCGGGTTGTTCAGGTCGGGGATGAGCACGCCGATCGTGTGCGAGCGGCGGGTGCGCAGCGACCGCGCGACCGGGTTGGGCCGGTAGCCGAGCCGCTCGGCCGCCTCCGTGACCCGCCGGGCGGTCTCCTCGCTGACCAGGAGCCTGGTCCCTGGGTTCAGTGCGCGCGAGGCCGTAGCGGGGTGCACGCGTGCCGCAGCCGCCACATCCCGCAGGGTCGCGGGCCGGTCGGACATGGACATGGCACTCCTTTGTGGGGATTTTTACGCCTGGTGAACCCCGCCTTTACCGGAACGCGGGTTCGCGAGAAACGGAAAACGATTGTTCCCGCCCCTTCGCACCACCCTACCGCGCGACAGCGGGTGCGCAAAGGACATCGTTGCCATGCTGACCTGGCTGGACTCCCGTCACAGTCCCCGGGTCGCCGAGATGACGATCACCCAGGACCGTTCGGGCCGCCCGGCGGGACCCACGGGCGAGAGCGTCGTGCGGGACCAGTGCACACGATAGCGGGGCAGGTGCACATCGGTCATGGTGCGGCGGCGCGGGGCCGCCGCGGCCGCCTCGCGCGCGATCACTGCCGCGTGCCGCCTGGCCGCCTGCTGGGTCAGTTCGCCGTAGCGCTGTCCGGCCAGGACGCCGGCCATCTCTGGGTGCATGCCGCTGTCTCCTTCGAAGCTGAGTAGTACTTACGATGTATCGCGTTTTGATCGCGTGTCAAGATATAACTCGAAGTTACTCGCCGGTCTGGTTTTCCTCGGCGCTCGCGGGCGGCACGGCGGTCAGGTCGTCGCGGGGGAACCCGAAGAGCGCGAACTCGACCGGCAGCGCGCCGGCCGGCCGCAGCGACGGGTCGAAGCGCCGGTCCATGTACGGCTCAAGCACCTCGAGCAATGCGGCCGCGACCTGCTCGGTCTCCCCCGCTGTGAGATACAGGACGCTGCTTGAGGACTGCGGGGCGTGCTCCCATCCGGGGGGCCAGGCGTTTCGCGCGAACGTGCGCCGGATCCGGTCGAGCAGCCGCTCGTGCCAGACCTGCGACAGTGCCTGCGCAGCCAGCCTGGCCTGCGGCTCCTGGTCCCTGCCTGACACCGTGATGCTCCGGTGGGCGATCGTCCACGGCCGCTCCCTGCCGCGTCCGCCGCCGGCCTCCTTG
>JASHXJ010000594.1 GCA_030043595.1 Trebonia sp. | reverse complement strand
GCGGGGCGGAAGCCGGATGAATGTGACATTCAGCCGCCTATTGCCGGCTCGATGCCACATTCATCCGGTAGCGCGCGGGCGTGGCATGCACCGCTAACCCCGCAAATAGCCTGTTCTGGTGGTGCCAGGGCTGGTGCTGGTAGGTTCGGTGTACGCGGTGGTCGCCGGCGGGTTGGGTGAGCAGGGTGCGAGCTGTGGCGGGTCAGGCGTGGTGGCGGGTCGGGCTGGGCGTGGGACTGGCCGGGGGCGGGGCTGCGGCGGCCTGGTGGCTGGGCGGTCACCAGGCGGTGTGGCTGGGCGCCGTGATCGGCGCGGTGACCGGGTCGTTCGCCCCGTCTTTAACAGGCTGGCTCAAGGAACGGCGGCAGGCGCGGGAGGCGCTAGCCGGGTTTGGCGAGAAGCCGGGCGGCAGCCCGGCGGGTCTGCTGGACCCGCGGCGGGGCGTGGCGGGCTTCCTGGGCCGGGAGACTGAGCTTGCGGGCCTGCTGGCCTGGTGCGGGGACGGCCGTGCGCGCGGGGTGCGGCTGGTGACCGGGCCCGGCGGGGTGGGCAAGACTCGTCTGTCGGTGGAACTGTGCACCCGGCTGGCAGCCCTCGGCTGGTGGTGCGAGCGGCCCGGCGACGGTGAGGACCAGGCGCTGTCGGCGATTCGGCGGGTGCACCGGGGCCGGGTGCTGGTGGTGGTCGACTATGCCGAGACCCGGGCGGGGCTCGGCGGGCTGCTGCGGGCGGTGGCCGCTGACGAGGGCCCGGTGCGGGTGCTTCTGCTGGCCCGCAGCGCGGGTGAGTGGTGGGACCGGCTGGCGGCCGGAGAGCCGACGGTGCGGGAACTGCTTGCCGCCGCCGGAGCCGGGGATCCGCTACCGGTGGCGGTGACGGCGGGCCTGTCGAATGAGGAAATCGTCGCGGCGGCGGTGCCCGCGTTCGCCGCTGCGCTGAAGGTGCCGCCCCCGGCGCGGGTGGCAGTGGAGGCGGGTTCGGGGGCGGTGCGGGTGCTGGACCTGCACGCGGCGGCGCTGGTGGGCGTGCTGCGCTCGGCCGGGGGCCGCAGGGGCGTGACGGTCCGGGTGACGGACGTGCTGGATGAGCTGCTGGGCCATGAGGCCCGGTTCTGGCAGGGCAGCGCCGACCGACTGGGGCTGACGGACGGGGCGGGCGGGCTGACGACTGGAGAGCTGAGACGGATCGTCGCAGCCGGGGCATTGCTGGGTGCCGGCAGCCAGGAGGATGCCGTAGCGCTGCTGGGCCGGGTACCGGTAGCGGGGTCGGTGAAGCTCGCGCAATGGCTGCGGGACCTGTACCCGCCCACTGACGCGCCGGACGGTGGCTGGCTCGGGAGCCTGGCTCCGGACAGGCTGGCGGAGCGGCTGGTGGTCGCGGAACTGGGTAGTGATCCGGAGCTGGCCGGCCGCTGCCTGACCGGGCTGGACGGCCGCCAGGCTCTGCGCTCGGTCACCTTGCTGGGCCGGGCGGCGGCCGACAAGGTGGACGCCCCCTGGCTGCTGGAGCGACTGCTGCCGCTGGTCGGGCAGGTCGTGGCCGAGCTGCCGGACGACCTGGACCTGCTTACCGCCATCTCTTACGCCATCCCCTACCCCTCCACCGCGCTAGCCGACGCCGGCCTGGCCGTCATCCGCCGCATCCTCCCCCTCGTGCCCGCCGACCGGCCGGCGCTCCGCGCCCAATGGCTGGCCCAGCTTGGCATTACCCTGGACCACACCGGGGAGGCGCCGCAGGCGCTGTCGGCCGCCGAGGAGGCGGTGGCGATCTACCGCGAGCTGGCCGCCGCCGATCCCGACCGGTACCGCCCTGATCTGGCCACCTCGCTGACCAACCTGGCTGGCCCCTACTCGGAGCTGGGGCGTCGGGCTGAGGCGCTGCCGACGGCCGAGGAGGCGGTGGCGATCCGCCGGGAGCTGGCCGCCGCCGATCCCGACCGGTACCGCACTGATCTGGCCACCTCGCTGACCAACCTGGGCCTGATCTTGGTGGAGCTGGGGCGTCTGGCTGAGGCGCTGGCGGCGGAGGAGGAGGCGGTGGCGATCCGCAGGGAGCTGGCCGCCGCATACCCCGACCGGTACCGCACTGATCGGGCCCACTCGCTGTCCACCTTGGGCGGCACCTTCTCACGGCTGGGGCGTCATGCTGAGGCGCTGGCGGCGGAGGAGGAGGCGGTGGCGATCCGCCGGGAGCTGGCCGCGGCCAGCCCTGACCGGTACCGCCCTGATCTGGCCGCCTCGCTGAACAACGTGGGCATCCTCTTGTGGGAGCTAGGGCATCAAGTTGAGGCGCTGGCGGCGGAGGAGGAGGCGGTCGCGATCCGCCGGGAGCTGGCCGCCGCCAGCCCCAACCGGTACCGACCCGACCTGGCGTGCTCTCTGTCCAACCTGGGCGTCCCGTTGTCGGAGCTGGGACGATGGGCCGAGGCGCTGGCGGCGGAGGAGGAGGCGGTCGCGATCCGCCGGGAGCTGGCCGCGGCCAGCCCTGACCGGCATCGCCCTGATCTGGCCCTCTCGTTGTCCAATCTGGGCATCTGGTTGTCGGAGCTGGGACGGCGGGCTGAGGCGCTGGCGGCGGAGGAGGAGGCGGTCGCGATCCGCCGGGAGCTCGTCGCCGCCAGCCCCGAGCGGCATCGCCCTGATCTGGCGCGCTCGCTGTCCAACCTGGGCGACCGGCTCTCCGAGGTCGGCCGCCGGGCTGAGGCGCTGGCGGCCACCCGGGAGGCGGTGACGATCCGCCGGGAGCTGGCCGCCGCCTACCCTGACCGGCACCGCCCCGAGCTGGCCCGCGCACTATCCCAGCTGGGCAACCGGTTGTGCGATCTAGAACGGATGGCTGAGGCGCTGGCGGCGACCCAGGAGGCGGTGACGATCTACCGGGAGCTGGCCGCCGCCTTCCCTGACCGGCACCGCGCTAACCTAGTCGTCTCGGTGCACAACCTGGGCATCATCCTCTCGAAGCTGGGGCGCGAGGCTGAGGCGCTGCCGCCGGCCCAGGAGGCGGTGACGATCTACCGGGAGCTGGCCGCCGCAAACCCGGGCCGGTACCGCCCCGAGCTGGCGCGCTCGCTGACCAGCCTGGGCGTCCAGTTCTCGCTGCTGGACCGGCTGACTGAGGCGCTGTCAGCGACCCAGGAGGCGGTGACGATCCACCGGGAGCTGGCCGCCGCAAACCCCGGCCAGCGCCGCCCTGAGCTGATCCGCTCACTTCGGCTCCTCGCCTATGCACTGGACGGACTAGGCCATACAGCAGAAGCCCAGGAAGCACTTAACAACGCAAACTTCGAATATGCGCTCGACACGTCGGGACTGAGGGTGTAGGCGTAGAGCAGTTGTAACGCACCTCCTTACTGGTCAGTAGAGACCAATGCGGGAGTCGGGTCGTTTGACTCGGCCACTTCTCTGCCCGGGCCACCAGGTCCGGGATCCATACGTGCCTCGATGACCAGCTGACGCAGTGCTGGCTGGGCGTTTGGGAAGTTAGCTCTTGCCGCCCCCTGCTGGTGGTGACCCCAACGCTGCCGGCGGAAGAGGGGCGCTAGTCGCGCAGGACCAGGCGCTGGTTGCGGCAGCCGGTGAGGCAGATCGCCAGGCCGAGCACGCCGACGTCGCGCATCGAGTCGGAGGACAGGCCGCTGACCGACAGCGAGATCACGATCTCCAGCAGGACCACGCTCGCGATGGCGGCGCTGACGCGCGGGGCGATCCCGGCCACCAGTGCCGCCGCCAGCACGAGCAGCACCCAGCCGTGCGCGAGCACGGCGATGATCGCCAGGTTGGACGCCTCGTTGATCCACGGAACGTACCCGGTCCACTCCCCTGGCAGCAGCAGCTCGTGGTAGCCGAACCAGAGCAGCACCAGGCCGAGCAGGATGCGGCCGCCGGTCGGCGCCCATTCCGCGAGGACATCGCCCGCGCGTTCGGCCACTGCGCGCCATCCCCGAACAGTGGCCACCGGCGGCGCGGGTGCGGCCGGTGCAGCGGGCACCTCGGCCGGCGGGGCGTGCTCTGGCGCCGCGGCTTCCCCCAGGATCTGCTCCTCGCGGTCGCCAACCGGAGAGCGGAAGCGCCCGCCCGCCCAGCCGCGGCCGCGGCCGCCCGCCCAGCCGGCGGGCTGGTGCGACCCGTTGCTCATGGCAGCACCTGGCCCTGCGCGTTGGTGACGACCAGGCCGTCGTCGTCGCCCCGGTTCGAGTGGAGCACGTAAACTTTCGCGCCGCGTGGATAGAAATGCGACACGCTGGAGATCTTCTGGCCGTCCTGGGTGGCGATGACCGTGATCCCGTTCGCCTGGCTGGTGACCTTGAGGAGCAATCCGGACATCGCGAGCCGCGCGTTGGGGGTCGGCGGACCTGGCCACACCTGATAGGCGGACGACGCGGACGCGGTGGGCGACGCGGTGACCTGGCCGATACCGCGCTGCGTCCAGCCGAGCGCGCCAAGGCAGATGCCGGCGATCCCCGCGATTGACAGTACTCCAAGCCCCCGGGGACCCAGCGTGCTCACCCCGCTCCGATCTCTCCCTGGATGGTCCGCGGACGGGTTTCATCTCGTATCCAGCTCAGATACGACGCGGAGCCCGCCACGAACGGGACGGCGACAATCTCCGGTTCGTCATACGTGTGCCGTTCGGCGAGAAACGCGGCCAGTTCATCGTAGCGATCGGCCGGCAGCTTGAGGAAGACAAACCATTCCTCCGAGCGCTCGATTTCATCATTCCACCAATAGGTGGACGCGACTGGCCCGGCCACCTGGCCACAGGCGGCCAGACGCGCCTCGACCGCCGCCCTGACCAGCTCCATCGCCTCGGCCCGCGAGTCAGTCGTGGTCTGCACCTGCAGGTATTCGCTGCCCGTGAGGTGGCCAGCGTCGCTTCCCGCCATGCCACCTGATCGTACGCCCGCGCGGCGATAGTACGCTGGCCAGGCTCATCGCTATCAGGACGCGACCGGGAGTGCGTGTATGGAGCTGATTCATTCCGGGAAGGTCCGCGACGTCTACGCCGACGGCGACGACCTGCTGCTGGTGGCCTCGGACCGAGTGTCCATCTACGACGTGGTGCTGCCGACGCCTGTCCCGGGAAAGGGCCGCGTCCTCACCCAACTATCACTGTGGTGGTTCGAGCGCCTCGCCGATATCACGCCAAATCATGTGATTTCCGCGGCCGACGTGCCGCAGGAGTGGGCGGGCCGCGCGATCCGCTGCCAGCGGCTCGACATGGTCCCAGTCGAGTGCATCGCCCGCGGCTACCTGTCCGGCCTTGGCCTTGCCTCCTACCAGGAGAGCGGGACTATCTCGGGCGTGCCCTTGCCGCCCGGCCTCGGCGAGGCATCCCAGCTGCCGGAAGCGATCTTCACGCCGACCACGAAGGCCGCCGCCGGCCACGACGAGCCGATGACCTACGCGGACGTGGCGGACCTCGTGGGAGCCGAGACCGCCGCCGAGCTCAAGCGCGTCACCCTCGCCGTGTACAGCCGGGGGCGGACGCTCGCCGCCAACCGCGGCATCATCGTCGCGGACACGAAGCTCGAGTTCGGCCGTGCCGCCGACGGCACGCTGGTGCTCGCCGACGAGGTACTCACCCCCGACTCGTCCCGCTTCTGGCCAGCGGGCGAATACGAGCCCGGCCGGCCACAGCACTCACTCGACAAGCAGTTCCTGCGCGACTGGTCCACCGGGATCGGCTGGGACCGCAAGCCGCCGGGCCCGCAGATCCCGCCCGACGTCGTCGCGGCGATGACCGCGCGGTACACCGAGCTGTTCGAGCGCCTCACGGCGCCTTGACGCAGGTGTAGCCACCGTAGAGGCGACCCCAGAAGCTGACTTCGGCGATCTCGAAACCCGCGGCGGTCAGCATCGGCTCCAGCAGCCAGCGGAAGGTACTGAACTCGGTCCGGATGTGCTCGGCGAAGTCGGCGGCGGTGTATCCGTCAGCCGGGTTGGTGGCGGCGCCGGCGAACCAGTCGGTGAAGACCTCACGTGCCTCGCCGGGCTGGAAATCGTAGATGAGGTCCTCCAGCCGCAGCACGCCGCCAGGCTTGAGCACGTCCGCGATACGCTGCAGCGCGATTGCCTTCCAGAAGTCCGGGATCTGGTGCAGCGCGTTCCTGGTGTGCACGCCGTCCGCGGGCGGGCCATCGTGGGTGTAGCTCAGGAACCCCGCGGTCACGCAGTCCAGGTTGGCGAGCCCTGCTCTGGCGGCCCTCTCGTTCAGCGCGGCCACCATCGCGGGCGAGACGTCGACGGCGGTCACGTGCCCGAACCGCCGTGCCGCCGGTATCGCGAACTGGCCGGTGCCGGCCCCGAGATCGACGACGCGCGAGTCCGGCCCCAGGCCGTGCGCCTCGAACTCCGCCAGGTCCTCGTCGGCATCCGGGTAACCCTGCTTCCGGTCGTAACCCGCGATAAAAGCGTCGTCCAGGTGTTCCGGCCCCGCGTGCGCGAGCTCGTCAAGCATCCATGCGTCGGTCACGTGTCGATTCTCCGGCGGCCCTGGGCTAGCGCAACTGTATTTTCGGGCTGGATCCCGGGGGCCTGCGTGCCCGATAGGGACATAGGACCCGAGCGGCAGGACAAACCGGGACAAAAGGGCCGGAAAAACATGCGTTTCGGGTCCTATGTGCGCAGCGCCGTCCCGCAAGCGGATCTGACCACCAGCATCGCGAGAGCATCCAAAGTCTGGATCGCAGGACCGGGGGCGTTCCGCAAGCCGCCCGGCACCACCCTGACAGGGCCGGTGACTATCCCGGCTCTGGCTGCTGACGCAGGCGGTGAGGGGATTTCCCTGGCTGAGTCACGGGACTCGAGAGAATTACCGGCGCGTTTGCCTCAGCCCTTGCCAGAGTAGTTATGCTCGGCTATCTGCTGTTCTCTTCGGGGTGGCCAAGGGGCGGGAATGAACGGCACGGATGACACCGACAAAGTGGTGCGGACGGTAACGGCCAAGCTGCCTAGCGGGGTGGCGGTCAGGGTAGAGGCCGCCGCGGATTCCGCAGACGGGATGACCAGCGTCGGGCTGCGGGATTATGACCTCGGCAACGCGCTGGATTCTGTCGGCGAGATCGGCGCCTTGGTCGTCGAGAAGCTCAAAGCCGCCCGACCGTCGAAGACGACCGTCGAACTCAAGCTGGGGTTCGCGGTAGAGGCCGGGAAGCTTACCGCCCTGTGGGTCGGGGGCAAGGGTGAGGCGTCGCTGACGGTGACGCTGGAGTGGTCCGGGAATCCTGGGTCCGAGGGTGCGCGGTCGGCGGACGCTGGTGACTCGACGGATTCCGAGAGCGGAAATGGCTGACCGTCTGGAAGATCTCCTCCGCGCTTGCACGGTCCGGGTCGAGGGTGGGCCGATGCCAGGCGCGGGGTTCTTCATTGCCCCGGGCAAGGTGATGACATGCGTCCATGTGATCGCGACATGCGCGGACGTTATCACCGTTAACCCTGGTCTGCGAGTCGTGTGGGAGCGCGACGGCGGTAACTCCGCCGAATTCCGCGTTACCGGCCAGCCATTGATGCTAGCCAACGGGGGCCGCGCCATTTCGGCGCTTGAGTGCGACTATCCCGATGTCGCCGTACTCGATCTCGAGGAGCCACCTGATCACCCGTGCGTGCGGATTGACGCCGAGTGGCCTGCAGATGGCGACAGCTTCCAGGTTTACGGCTATCCCAGGGAAGGCGGCACGATCCGGCTGACGCCTGCCAGGTTGAGCTACCGCGGCAAGCACGGAAACGAGCCGATCGCATACCTGGATCTGGCTTCGGACACTGTCAAGCCAGGCATGAGCGGCGCGGCAGTGCTGAACCTGCGCACCGGAGGGGTCTGCGGCGTGGTGGTGGCCAGCAAGAACGCGGCCCAGCCCGACGGCGCGCTCACGGTGCCCTGGACGGCGGTCGAGTCGGATCTGAGCGACGTGCTGGCCGCCAACAAGGCCTTCCATGAAGGGAATCCCGAATGGGATGCGATGGCCGCCCGGCCGCGCACGGCACCGACGCATACCGAGGTGATCATCGAGGTCACCGTGTCTGAGGCAGGGATGCTCGACTCGTGCGTGCGGGTGGGGGGATCGGTCCTATGCCATAAGCAGGCGCCGCTGCCAGACGAACTAGCCGGAGTCTGGACGGCGCTGGATCTGCCGGCGCTTGCCGCGGGCGAGCGGATGGCGGAGGCCGGGCGAAAGCTGGCTGGTGCGCTGCTCGATGACGCCGGGCAGCAGTCGCTCGCCCGGCGGCTGAACGAGATCCCTCCGGGCGGCACCGCCGAAGTCGTGCTGATTGGCGCCGGGCCGTGCCTGTCCCTGCCAGTGGAGCTGCTCCGGCTGGTATCGGACGGCGGGGAGGTCGGCCCACTCGGGCTGTTGCCCAACGTGGGCATCGCACGCCGGATAGCCGCGCCGGGTCTGGTTCCTGGCGGTTCTCTGGTGCCGGTTGCTCCGGCCCCGGCGATGGCGGGTCCGCTGAAGATACTCGCAGCGGTCGCGGCTCCGGACGAGACCAAGACAAAGAATGTGCCGCTCGACGTCGAGGCCGAGATGGCGGCTGTGCTCGACGCGACCGCCGAGGTCGCCGCCGGATCGCACGCACAGGTGCGCATCTTGGAGGTCGCGTCGCTCAGCGCGATCCGGGAGGCGCTGTCGGCTGACTCCTACCAGGTGCTCCATCTGTCAGCGCACGGCTCTCCGGAGTCGGTGGAACTCGAAGATGAGGATGGCGCGCCGGTCACGGTGACGTCCGAGGACCTGATGAAGGCGCTGAAGAGCAGCAACCAGCCTCTCCCGCTCATCGTGCTGTCGGCATGCTCGGGCGGGGCGACGGGCTCGGCGGCGATGGCGGCGGGACTGGTCGCCCGGGGCGCGGACCGGGTCATCGCCATGCTCGCCTCGGTCACCGACACTTACGCGACTGCGCTGGCCCGCTATTTCTACCGGGAACTGTCCGCTCATCCGGCGCTTTCGACAGGGCAGGCGCTCGCACGGGCCCGTTACCAGGCCGAAGAGGAACGCTCCCGACTCGCACAGGATCACCTGCCCAGGCCTGAGTACGGAGTCGCCACGCTGTTCGCCGGGGCGGGCGACGGTCCCCTGGTCGATCCGGACGCTGAGCCGCGGCCGCTGACCGTCGCGACCACCCCACCCGGCGGCAAGGGTGTCCGGGAGCTCCCGCTGGGCTTGCTGATCGGCCGCCGCGCGCAACTGCGGGACGTCATGGGCGTGCTACGGCGTACCGAACGCGCAGTCGACCGGTTCGGGGTCGCGAGCGGAGTGGTGCTGACTGGGGTCGGCGGCATCGGCAAGACCGCGCTAGCCGGGCGGGTGATGTCGAGGCTGCGCGACGAGGGCTGGCTGATCGCCGTACACGAGGGCCGCTGGAACCCGACCGCACTGATCGGCGCGACCGCCCAGGCCATCAGCGACGCGATGGCGCGCACTACCGACCAAGGACTAGGCAGTGTGCTGCGTCACTGCCTCGAACTGCTGACGAGCTCGGAAATCGACGACGGTCCGAAGCTCGGGATTATCGCCGATCTGCTCCGCGGTCTGCGGCTCCTCGTGGTCTTCGACGACTTCGAGCAGAACCTGACCACAGGCGGCGACGCTTTCCTCGATCTCGCAGTCGATGAGGCAATCACCCACCTGGCCGATACTGCGGAGACAGGTGCGCTGCTGATCACCTGCCGCTACACGCTGCCGGGACCGGACCGGCTTCTGGTGCCGGTCCCTGTCCCTCCCCTATCGGCGACCGAACTGCGGCGCATGTTCTTGCGGCTTCCCGCACTCCGTGACCTGGATGCCGACGACAGGCGACTGCTGATGCGCACGATCGGCGGCCACCCGCGGTTGATCGAGTTCACCGACGCCTTGCTTCGTGGCGGACGTGCCAACCTCAGGCACGTGCAGGTGAAACTCCGCGACCTCGCACGAAGGCAAGGAGTCGACCTAACCGCGAATGTGTCCGTACGGAACGCCGTCGACCAGGCCATGCTGCTGGGCAGCGCCGACATCCTGCTAGAAGATCTGATCAAGCTGCTTACACCGAGGCAAGCAGACATCCTGTGTCAGGTAGCCGTCTGCCGTGGCCCGATGTCTCTGGATGACCTGGCGTTCGCCCTGGCGCCCAATTCGCAAGGAGCTGAGCCTGGACTCCGAAGTGACGTGAACCGACTCGCTGACCTCACATTGCTTACGCCTGGCACAGATGTAGAGATGCATCCCTGGACCGCTGCTCTTGTGACGCGCAACAACCCGGGTGACACCGCTGGGCTGCATGAAAGCGCGCTGGCGATGCGACTGCGGCGTTTCAAACAGCAACGCGGCGCATACGATGACCTGATCGATATCCCTCGCCACCTTGCGGCCCTTGGCCGTTACGACGATATCTGGACTGTGGCCACAGAGGTCCTCAGCCTCCTGCCAGGCACACTGGCCACATGCGCGTACCTGGCAGAAGTCAGCCCGTTCATCCCGCGGACTGAACGCGCATGGACCGCCGTCGGCCACCTAGAAGCCGCGGCATTCCTGCAGGCAGGAGACCTGAAGTCGGCGACGCGGCAGCTCCGGGCGATCCATCAGCAGGTCCAGGAGCGAGCGGCTGCTGACCCCGCCAACACCGAATCGCAGCGCGACCTATCCATCAGTCACAACAAGCTCGGAGACATCGCCCAGGACACCGGCGACCTGACCGTCGCCCTCGCCCACTACCAAGCCAGCCTCGACATCCGCCAGAAGCTCGCCGCCGCCGAGCCCGCCAACACCCAATCGCAGCGCGACCTGTCCGTCAGCTACGAAAGGCTCGGGGACATCGCACGCGCCGCCGGCGACCTGACCAGCGCCCGCGTCCACTACCAAGCCAGCCTCGACATCCGCCAGAAGCTCGCCGCCGCCGAGCCCGCCAACACTGGATGGCAGCGCGACCTGTCCATCAGCCACGAAAAACTCGGGGACATCGCACGCGCCGCCGGCGACCTGACCAGCGCCCGCGTCCACTACCAAGCCAGCGTCGACATCGCCACGCAACTCGCGGCCGCCGACCCCGCCAACACCGAATCGCAGCGCGACCTGTCGATCAGCCACAGCAAGCTCGGCGACATCGCACGCGCCGCCGGCGACCTGACCACCGCCCGCACCCACTACCAAGCCACCCACGATGTTCAGCAGCGGCTCGCCGCCACCGACCCCGCCAACACCGAATGGCAGCGCGACCTGTCCATCAGCTACGAAAGGCTCGGGGACATCGCAAACGACGCCGACGATCTGACCACCGCCCGCGTCCACTACCAGGCCAGCCTCGACATCGCCAGCCGACTCGCGGCCGCCGACCCGGCCAACACCGAATGGCAACGGAACCTGTCCATTAGCCAGGAGAGGCTCGGCGACATCGCACGGGCTAGCGGCGACCTGACCAGCGCCCGCACCCACTACCAGGCCGGGCTCGACATCCGTCAGCGGCTTGCCGCCGCCGACCCGGCCAACAGCGGATGGCAGCGCGACCTATCCGTCAGCCACAACAGGCTTGGAGCGCTAGCTCGTGCCGCTGGGGATATCAGAGCCGCACGCAGCCATCACCAGATGAGTCTTGAGATCATCCGCCGACTGACCGCAATGGATCCGGGTAACGCGCAATGGCAGGACGACCTGCGGTTCACCGGGCAGCGGCTGAACGAACTCGATGACGCTGGGCAGAGCGCCGGGGGCGGTTAATCCCCGAGGCGGTCCGCAGTGAGCCGGTAACATTTCGGTCAGCGGTTCATATCACCACGGAAACCCAGGGAGGCGCACGGTGGTGTCTCAGGCGAGCAGGCTGGCAGATGTCCGGTATGACATACGGGGGCCGGTGCTGCGGCGAGCTCGGGAGCTCGAGGAAGCAGGGCACGAGATCCTGAAGCTCAACCTGGGGAACCCCGCGCCGTTCGGGATGGTGGCACCGGAAGCGGTGCTGGATCACGTCACGGCCAGCGTGCGGGCGTCCCAGGGGTACAGCGACGCGCGGGGCATCGCGCCGGCCCGCGAGGCGGTGGCGCGTTACTACCGGCGGGTCGGTGTCCCCGACGTCACCCGCGACGACGTCTACCTCGGTAACGGCGTGTCGGAACTGATCGTGATGGCGCTGCAGGGGCTGCTCAATCCCGGCGATGAGGTGCTGGTGCCGAGCCCGGACTACCCGCTGTGGACCGGCGCGGTGAGCCTGTGCGGCGGGCGCGCCATGCACTACCGGTGCGCCGAAGAGCTCGACTGGAACCCCGACGTCGAGCACGTCGAGGCCCAGGTCAGCGAGCGAACCCGCGCGATCGTGATCATCAACCCGAACAACCCGACCGGCGCCGTCTACTCGAAGGACACGCTGGAACGCCTGCTCGAGATCGCCAGGCGCAACAACCTGCTCGTGCTCACCGACGAGATCTACGACCAGATCGTGTACGACGGCGCGGTGCACTACTGCGCGGCGGCGCTCGCGCCAGACCTGCCCGTCTTCACGCTCGGCGGGATGTCAAAGACCTACCGGCTCGCCGGGTTCCGCTCCGGCTGGCTCGTGGTCTCCGGGCCGAAGGAGCCCATCGCCGAGTACCTGGAGGGCCTTGAGCTGCTCGCCAACATGCGGATGTGCCCGAACGTCCCCGCGCAGCACGCGATCCCCGCGGCACTTGACGGCGGGATCGACATCACGCCGCTGCTGCGGCCGGGCGGGCGGCTGCGCGATCAGCGCGACCGTGCCTGGCAGCTGCTCACCGACATCCCGGGCGTGGACTGCTACAAGCCGGACGGGGCCCTCTACCTGTTCCCGCGGCTCGACCCCGAGGTGCACAAGATCGTCGATGACCAGAAGATGGTCATCGACCTGCTCGAGCAGCAGCACCTGCTGCTGACCCACGGCACCGGGTTCAACCTGCCGTCCACCGACCACCTGCGGGTCGTCTTCCTGGCCGGGGTGGACATACTCGAAGACGCGATCGGCCGGCTCGCCACGTTCCTGGCCGGCTACGAGCAGTAGGAGATCCGCGTGGTCGCGGCGGAGGTTCTCGCACGGTACAGCCGGTCCCCTGACCAGGTGACGGCCGAGAGTCCCGCCGACCAGTTCCTGCTCCTCGCCTGCCTGAGCTACGCCGACGACGGGCCCGCGCGGTGGGCGCAGGCGCGGCAGATCCTCGCCGCCGATCCCGCAATCGCCGCGGGCAGCGTTCACGTCGCGGCCGCGGCCGCCGACGCCGGCGAGCTGCGGCGCGTGCTGGCCGCCGATCCGGCCGCCGCGAGCCGGGAAGGCGGGCCGTTCCAGTGGGAGCCGCTGGTCTACCTCGCGTACGCCAGGCACGATCCGCTGGTCACGGCGGACGCGACGCTCGAGGCGGCGCGGCTGCTGCTCGAGGCGGGCGCGGACCCGGACGCCGGCTATCTCTGGCACGGCCTGCCCACCCCGTTCACCGTGCTCACCGGCGTGTTCGGCGAGGGTGAGCTCGGCCCGGACCGGCAGCCGCGGCACCCGCATTCGCTGGCCCTGGCCCGCGTGCTGCTCGCGGCCGGCGCCGATCCGAACGACGGCCAGACGCTGTACAACCGGCAGTTCCAGCCGGGCAGCGACCACCTGGAGCTGCTGCTGGAGTCCGGGCTGGGCACGGGCGGCGACGGACCCTGGTTCCGGCGGCTCGGGGACGAGCTGCAGCCCCCCGCCGCGATGGTCCGCGACCAGCTCGACTGGGCGATCACGCACGGCATGACGGACCGGGTCCGGCTGCTGGCGAGCCACGGCGCCGACCTGACCGCGCCGCTGCGGGACGGGTCGACGGTGACGTCGATGGCCGCTACGACCGGCCACATGGACCTCGTCGACTACCTCGTCGCGCACGGCGCGCCGGCCCTGCACCTGGCGCCGGCCGACGCCTTCGTCGCGGCGGCGCTCGCCGCCGACCGGACCTGGCTTGACGGGCTGCGCGCGGATCATCCAGGACTGGCCGGCCA
>JASHXJ010000593.1 GCA_030043595.1 Trebonia sp. | reverse complement strand
TCCCGAACGGACGCGTGGTTCCCCCGGCACGCACGCTGCTTCCCGCGGAGGGCAACGCGCGTGCGGCCGGCTGACCCGGAGTCCACCGAGCGCCCCGGGGGCCCGCCCGCCAGGATCTGGCGGACCGCCCGGTCGATCGCGGCGGCGCAGCTGCCCTGCGGGGCGATCGCCTGGCCGGACGGCCACGTGGACCCATGGGACCACGTGGAGTGCGCGATGGCGCTGAGCGCCTGCGGCCGCACCGGGCCCGCCCGGCGGGCCTACCGGTGGCTGCGCGACACCCAGCGCCCGGACGGCTCATGGCCGCGCGCGACCGCCCGCGACGGCACGGTGACCGATACCGCGGCGGAAAGCCATCACGCCGCCTACGTCGCGGTCGGCGCCTGGCACGAGTTCCTCGTCACGACGGACCGCGCGTTCGCCGCGCGCATGTGGCCGACGGTGCGCGACGCGATCGGCTGGGTGCTCGACCTCCAGGCGCCGCGCGGCGAGGTGGCCTGGGAACGGGACGCGGCCGGCCAGCCAGGGGAGTTCGCGCTGCTGTCCGGCTGCTCGAGCATCCTGCACGGCCTGCGCTGCGCGATCGCGCTCGCGGACCTGGCAGGCGAGCCGCAGCCGGACTGGGAGCTCGCCGCGGTTCAGCTCGGGCACGTGCTCGCCTGCCATCCGGAGGCGTTCGCCGACAAGAGCCGGTTCGCCATGGACTGGTACTACCCGGTGCTCGGCGGCGCCGTCCGGGGTGCCGCCGCGGCGGAGCGGCTCGCCGTGGGCTGGGACACGTTCGTGGTGCCGGGCATTGGCGTGCGCTGCGTCAGTGACCAGGCGTGGGTCACAGTCGCTGAGACCTGCGAGCTGGTGCTCGCGCTCGACGCCTGCGGGCTGGGCGAGCAGGCCGTCGGGCTGCTGCGCACCACGGAACGGCTGCGCTACCACGACGGCTCTTACTGGACTGGCTGGCAGTACGTCAACGCGGCGCACTTCCCGGCCGAGCGCAGCAGCTGGACCGCCGCCGCCGTCGTCCTGGCCGCCGACGCTCTCGCAGGCTTCAGCCCGGGCGCGGCCGTCTTCCGCGACATCCCGGCCCCGGCGGCCGTCGGCCCGGCCGCGGACCCGGGAGCCTGCGGCTGCGCCCCCGACTCAGCCGACGCCATCGTAGGACCCTAGCGGATCGCCCGTGCTACGCCCACCGGACTTGCGTGGCGTCTCGCCAGAGCCGCAGCACGTCCGCCTCGCCGGATACGGTCACGCCCGCGGTGTCAGCGTCCTGGCGGTTCCACAGCACCAGGTACAGGCCCGCGGACGAGCCCGTCACCACGGTGCCGGCCTGGTCGTGGCCGCGGTGCGCCTCGATGCCGACGGGGCCGATGACCAGGTGCCACTGATCGCCGGTGTCGGCGGCCCGCAACTGGAGTGTCCGCGGCGTGCCGAGCCGGGTGCTGAGCCTGTCCCGTGGCGCGAACCCCATGACGAGCTCGTCGATCCCATCGGCGGCGAGCTCTGCACCGATCGGCGTCACGCTGCCGCCTGGCGCGGCGAGCTCGGCGTCGACCCGGTGGACGGCGGTTTCGTGGGCCTGGCGGCGGGCCCAGAACGCCAGCGGGGACGGCGCGGGGAGGAACGTCGCGCAGGCCAGGGCCGGATCGGCGCAGTGCAGGGTCCCGGTCAGCGCGCCGTGCCCGGCGCGGTAGGCATCCAGCAGCACGGCATCGGGTGGCCCGCCGCTGAGCAGCTCAGCCTCGGATGGGCCGGGAAGCATCTGGTGCACGGCCTTGCCTACGTGGGTGGCTGCCCACTCGTGGACGTAGAGGATGTGCCGCAGCAGGTCGGCGACCTGCCACGACGGGCACGACGGTACCGCGGCGGCAAGCCCGGCACGTTCCGCCGCCTCGGCGAGCAGCCGGCCGTCGCGGTCGAGGGCCGCGATGTGCTGTTCAATCTCCACGGCGACGATGATGGCGGCATGCAGCGCCGCTGCGCTTGAAGATCCGTGCGCGGTCTGACGGCCACCCCGGCGAGTAGCGTGGGGGTCGTGCCAGCTGGTTCGGTGCTTGCGGCCGGGGACGGGTTCAGCGTTGCCGAGGTGCGGTGCCCGGGCGCCCTGGCCGGGTTTGACGCGCCCGAGGTGGAACGCGGCCATGTGCTGGTCGCCGCGCACCGCGGGGTGTTCCTCCGCCGGGTGGCCGACCGGAAGGTCTTCGTCGATGGCACCGTGGCCTACCTGAGCGCACCGGACACGGTTGAAGAGTTCGCCCACCCAGTCCCGGGCGGCGACGTCTGCACCGTGATCCGCTTCCACCCTGACCTGATCGCGGCGCTGAACGGCGGCGATCCCGGTCTCTGCCATCCGGCGCTGCCCATGGACGCGTCCAGCGACCTCGCGCTGCGGCATGTGATCGGGCTGGCCCGGGGCGGCGACGCGGACGGCAGCCTGGCCGAACGGGTCACGCGGCTCACCTCCAGCCTGCTCGCCCGCCGGTTCCCTGACCGGGCCGGCAGTGGCCGCCCGGCCACCACAGCGGCCCGCGGGCGGCTGGTCGAGGAGGCCAAGGCCGCGCTGGCCGCCGACCCGTGTCTCGGGCTGATCAGACTCAGTCAGGTGGTTGGCTGCTCCCCGCATCACCTCAGCCGCGTGTTCGCCCTGCTCGCCGGGAGCACTGTGAGTCAGTACCGGAACCGGCTGCGTGTCACCCGGGCGCTGCAGCGGATCGGCGACGGCGAGCGGGACCTCGCCGGACTTGCCGCGGATCTCGGGTTCTCCGACCACGCACACCTGACCAGGACTATCCGCGCCGCGACCGGGCACACCCCGACGTTCTGCCGGGCATTGCTTGCCGGACGTCAGCCGATGCCCGCGGCGGTGCGTTCCAGGATGCGCAGCGAGCCTGCGTGGCGCACTTCGGTGAACGCGCCGGAGGCCAGCGCGCGCTGATAGACGCGGAATGGCGCCTGGCCCCCGTCGGCCGGATCGGGGAACACGTCGTGGATGGCCAGCGCCCCGCCTGGCGCTACCCACGGCGCCCAGCCCGCGTAGTCCGACTGGGCCGCGGCGTCGGTGTGGCCGCCGTCGATGAACAGCATGCCGAGCGGGGTCCGCCACAGCCGGGCGACGTCCGCCGATCGCCCGACGATCGCGATCACGTCCTCTTCCACGCCGGCCGCGGCGAGCGCGGCACGCAGCCGGGGCAGCGTGTCGATCCGCCCGGTCGCCGGATCGACCAGGGTGCGGTCGTGGTACTCCCAGCCGGGCTGGTGCTCTTCTGAGCCGCGGTGGTGGTCCACGGTCACCACCTGCTGGCGCACCCCGCGCGCCCGGGCGGCACGGACCCCGGCGGCCAGGTAGATGGCCGACTTCCCGCAGTAGCTACCGACCTCGAGCACCGGGCCGACCGCGGCGTAGGTTTCCGCCGTCTCGCACAGCGCCAGTCCTTCGGCGGCCGGCATGAAGCCGGTGGCGGCCTCCGCCGCCTTCCGCAGCCCGGCGTCCACGCTAGACCCGGTTGAGCGCGGACAGCGCCATGCGCGCCGACGGGCGGAGCGCGGAGCTGATGCCCTCGCGCGTCCACGGGTCAGGCAGCCCCGCCGCGTCCCCGGCGACAAGCACCCGGCCCTTGCGCAGGCTGGAGCCGGCGGCCCGGCACCGGGTGAGATGCCCGGAGTCCCGGAGCACCTTGCAGGACGCGAGCCCGAGCCGGGCCGTGAACTCGCGCAGGTAGTCGCGCGTGGCGTCGCCGTTGCCGCGGGCGGCGATGACCCCCACGTGCCTGGCGCTGACGCCGGAGGACCCGTCGGCGCCGATGATCACCCTCGCCGTGACGGCGGAGCCGTCGGCGAGCCGCGCGCTGGCGTGCCCGGGTGCCTGGCCAAGCGCGCGGACCGGCGCCCGCTGCCGCACCGCGGTCAGCCTCGCCGGGCCGGCCCCGACGACCGCGACATCCCACTGCGCTCGTTCCGGCACATCGCCAGCGTAGGGGACGGCACGAGGCCCGGCGAACATCCCGCGAACCGCAGACTCCCCGGAGCAGGTGCGCCGTTAAGGCGCAGCCGGGGGGTTCCGGGGGGTCGTCCCCCCGGACAGATCAGCGCGGCGGCCGGGTGTACTGGCCGAGGAACAGCGGCAGGCCCGAGCCGGTCTCCACGATCGCGAACAGGAACGGGCGGTCGACGACCAGCGTGACCTCCGGGCGGGGCCTGCGCACCACGGCCATCGTCGCGAAGACGACCGCGGTCGCGGCGGCCGCTTCTGTGCCCTGCTCCGTGACGTCGATGTAGGCCTTGTGCACGACGGCGCTGATCTTCAGCGCCGCGTCGGCTATCCCGGTGAAGTCGGCACGGTCGGTGAAGGCGGTCCGCACGCCGAGCTGCTGCAAGGTGTCCGCCAGCATGAACCCGGCGGTGACGCGAAAGCGCGGCAGGCTGAGGTCGACCTGGCATTCCGCACCGCCGGAGAGCAGGCCGTCCACGATGCCGCCGACGCCGCCAAGGCCGGGCAGCAGGCCGGGCAGCTCGCTCAGCGGCCCGTCGGGAAGCACCACGGCCATCGCGAGGGAGCCACCGCGGTAGGGCAGCAGCACGGCCTGGTAGCCGGCGCCACGGTGGTAGGACAGCGTCGCCTGCAGGTGCATGAGGTCGGTGGGAGTCGGCCCGGATCGTTCGGGATAAAAGGGCTTCTGCCTTGTCTCCTGGGCCGGGAACTGACGCGTCCAGAGCGCGTTGAGGTACACCGCGTTGGTCAGCACCAGCCGGGTCGCGCTGTCGATGAGCCCGCGCTGGAGCAGGCCGGTGATCTTGCCCGCGGTCTGGTCCGCGATCGCCGCGTTGATCGTCTCGCGGGCCGCTTCGGGCGCGTGCCGGAAGTCGCACCGCTCGACGGAAACCGTATCGGACAGCTGAGCCAGGTATTCATCCCGAACGGACAGCGCCGTCTCCAGCCACATCACGTTCGGTGCCCGGAACGTGAGGCTGTCACCGGGGCGGATCGCGGCGAGCTGCGCCAGGCCGTCCGCGGCCGCCTCCTGGGCCGGCAGGTGC
>JASHXJ010000592.1 GCA_030043595.1 Trebonia sp. | reverse complement strand
CACGATGGCAGTGGCGTCGTAACCGCCGGGACGAGCGGGCGGGGCAGTGCCGCTCGCGCCGCCGGGGGCGCCCGGTTCCCCCGCTGGCGTCGTGAAGCCAAGCTCCTCGAGCAGGCCCTCCCCGATCCTGGCCTCGCCTGCGGGTGCCGTCGTGCCCGCGATGCCCGCGGCCGAGCCCGCACGGCGGCCGCCCGGGCCGATCACCGGGGTGTCGTACGGCTTCACATGCTCGCCGGCCTCGATCGCCGACGGCCGGAGCCGGATCGAGCGGCCGATCTCGCCACGGACCTTGAGGCCGCCCGGCGGGTCGTCCACGGCTCCGTCGCGCATCTCGTCCTCATCGGCGTCCGGCTCGCCGCTCCCGTAACCGAAGACGTGCTTGAACTGAGCCAGCCGGGCTGGCACGTGGCGCACAGGCGTACCGGTGATCACGAGCAGCCCGAAGCAGGCCACCAGGCCGAGCAGCGGCGTCGCCACCCATGGCGTGAGCAGTGCTACCAGCGGCGCGGAGACCGCGTAACCGACGAACCCGCCCGCGGTCCTTATCGCGTTCACCCCGTCGCCAGGATGCGGCGTGCCCTTCGCGATGTGAATGAGCCCGAGGACGCCGATGAGCAGCGCCGTCCAGCCGATCGCTGCCCGCGAGGTCTCCGAGTTCCGGTCAGGATGGCGCATGAAGCGCCATCCGAGCAGCGCCAGCAGCAGCGGGATGAGGAACGCCCCCTCGCCGAGCGCGCTGCCGGTCAGGTCGTAGATCGCCCGGCCCGCCGCGTTGTCCATGCGCACCCACACGCCGGCCGCGAACACGATCGCCAGGCCGAGGCACAACAGCCCCGCACCGTCCCGCTGATGATCCGGGTGCAGGTCCCGCGCGCCGCGGCCAATCCGGCGCACCGCGAAGCCCACTGTTCCCGCGAGCAGCATCCAGCCCGCGGCGGCCGTGCGGAACAGCCACCGGGCGAGGATCACGACCGGGTCGTGGCTGGGCGACGGCGGCCGCTTGCTCGCCGTGCCCCTCCTCCCGCCGTTGCCGGAACGGCCGCCCTTGCTGCCCGAACGGGACGTCGCGCCTCCGCGGGCCCCGCGTCCGCCACGCCCGGTCGCCGGCCGTGCGGTGCTGCCGCCGCCCGATCGCGCCTTTGCCTGCCCCCGGGGAGCCCCCCCGGAGGGGGAACTGCCTGTCCCTGCTTTTACCCCGCGGGATCGCCCGCCGCCAGGCGGCGGGCTGGGGAGTATCACCTCCACCGGCTCATCGTGGAAGTACCCGTCGCGGGCAGCGCCTGCCTGCCCGCCGCGCGGGCGAGCCGGGCCCCTGGGCGCACGAGTAGCCATGATGACAAACGTAACGAGAAACCATGTCACTCCAGAAGCACCCCGGGCGCCCGGCGTGTCGCCCGCCGTTACGAGGCAATGCTGCAGTGACAGGTGGGGTTACCATTCTTATGGTCGCGGCGGCTAGCAGGCGGCGGGCGCCGCGAACGCGGCGCGGACGCGCTCGATCACGCGCCCGGTCTCGCCGAACAGTTCCGCCCAGGTGAAGTGGACGACCTTGTAGCCGGCTTCCCGCAGGCGGGTATCGCGGCGGAGCTGGCCGAGCGCCCGCCGCGGGTCCTCGTATTTAGCCATGCCGTCTGCTTCGGCGATCGTGCGATGGTCATCCCAGTAGAAATCCGCCCGTGCGATGAGCCCGCCGTCGGCGCCGACGATGTTGACCTGAAGCCGCGGCCGCGGCAGGCCCCCGTCGGCGAAGAAAACCCGCGCGCAGGATTCCAGCACCGATTCCGCGTATTCGGTGCTGAACGCGGCCGCTCGTCTGGCCGCCTCGATTCCCGGCCACCCCGCGCACGAGCGAAGCAGCTGACCGAGTCCCGGGTGCGTGGTCTTGCCCGCACGCAGTGCCGAATCCGCGACGACCACGCCCTCCATGAACGACAGCGAGCGCGCCAGGTCGATCACCGTCCTGGTGGCCGTTGTCACCGCGACACCGCCAAGCGTTGTCACGTGCCCCCGGGGAAGCTGGGCGGAGTGAAACCGGACACCGTCCGCAGAACGTCCGCGGTACGTACCTGGCTGGCGCGTCAGCCACACGACGCCGGCGGGGGGTGCACTGAGCAGCTCCAGGCCGTGAATCACGGCGGCGGACTGGTGGCTCGCCACCGCACCGCGGGCGGACTGCGCGGTCGTGACGGCCGCCACCCGCAGGACGTGCCGCAGCGCGGGGTTCTGCTCGGCTTTGCGCAGGAAGTCGCTGCGTACGTAAACCCCTCTGCGCTGCGGCAGCAGCGAGCCCGCTCGCACGAGCGACCGGAACCGGGCCGTCGTGAGCCCGGCGGACCGCCACTGCGCCACGGTACCCACATCGATACTCATCGTGTCCATTCCACTACTATATGTGATATTTCGTATATACCGAATGTGGGACCATGGCGCGATGCGGATCATCGAGCTGGAAGGGACGGCGGCGCGGCACTGGCGAGGCTCGACGGAGGAGTGGCTGGGGCAGTGGCTGCTCCGCGCCGCCGATGGTTTCACGGGGCGCGCGAACTCCGCTCTCCCCCTCGGGGACCCGGGCCTTCCGCTGGACGACGCGCTTGCCGCGGTGTGCGACTGGTACCTGACCCGGAGACTGCCGCCCATGATCGCCGTGCCGCTGCCGCTAGACGGTGCCCAGCACTCGCCGGAAGGATCGGCCCTGTATCACTTCGACAATCAATTGTCCGAACGAACATGGCTGACTCGCCCGGGTCCGGCTTACGTGATGACGGCCGACCTCGCCAGCCTGCCAGGCCCGCCGGAGCTTCCTGGTGGCGCCGAGTTCCGCGTGGACGCCGCGCCTGACGGCGCGTGGCTTCGCGCTTACCACTACCGGGGACAGCTACGGCAGCCGCCCGCCATGCGCGAGGTCCTGATGTCGGCTCCGGCGCAGGCGTTCGCGAGCATCCGTTTCGGCGACGGGCCGGCGGCAATCGGCCGGCTGTCGATTGCCGCGGACTGGGCCGGAATCACCGCAGTGGAAGTCGATCCGGCACGGCGGCGGACCGGGCTGGGCAGAGCGCTCACCCTCAGCATGTGCGCCCTGGCGGCAAGCCGCGGCGCGACACGCGTTTTTCTCCAGGTAGAGACCGGGAACGCGGCAGCAGTAAACCTCTACGAGCACTGCGGTTTCGCGTATTCGCACTGGTACCACTACCGGGTCGCTCCAGGGCAGGGGTGAACCTACCTTTGTATGTGTTCGGCATCCCAAAATAGGACAAAACGGTCGGGAAAATGGTCACAGCGCATACAAAGACAACAGGAGAGGCGTAAGTGGCGAGCCCGGGCACGCTGGGGCGGGCCCAGGCTGGGGCACGGGTGATGGCGGGTGCGGGAGCGGCAGTTAGGTGTTGGCGGGGAGGGAGGTGCCTGGACCCCGGCGGCGGATGTGGATGAGGTCCGGGTGCGGGGTGGCTGGCGTTAGCTGAGTCACGGATGGGGTTTCGGCGGCGGGAGCGGGAACGGAGGAGGTGCGGGCGGCGGGGGCGGCGCCTTCTACGGTGAAGCCGGCGTCGGCGATCATGGCAAGGTCGGCGCTGCCTGGCTGGCCCTCGCTGGTCAGGTAGTCGCCGAGGAAGATCGAGTTGACGATGTGCAGCGCCAGCGGCTGCAGGGTGCGCAGATGGATCTCGCGGCCGCCGGCCAGCCGGACCTCGGCGTCCGGGCAGACGAACCGCACCATCGCCAGGAT
>JASHXJ010000591.1 GCA_030043595.1 Trebonia sp. | reverse complement strand
GCGACAGGCACCTCGACCTCGATCTCCCGCCAGCGCAGCGGCTGGCCCGCCGGGCCCCCGGCCGGGCCGGGGGAGCCAGGGCCGGGGGAGCCGGCCGAGCGGGGGGAGCCGGTCAGCCGCCGCGCGGTCACCACGTCGTCGGCGATCTCCGCCACCACGCGTCCGTCGGAGGCGGTGAGGGTCACCACGGTCCGTTCGGTATCGAGGACGGCGATCGGCTCCAGCGGAAGGCCGCCTGTGACCCCGGCCACCTGCGCTGCGAAGCGCTCCGGGACCGTGTCGTGGTGTTCCAGCGGCACGTGCAGCTCGTGCCGGGCGTCCTGGCCGGCCGGGAGCTTGAGGTGCCAGCCCTCGTCGGTCCCCCCGGTGCGCCTGCGCAGCGTGATCTTGCTTGCCGCCAGCCGCGTGTCCGCCGTGTCGAAATACGTGGCGGCCAGGTGCAGCCGTACCGGCGGGGCGGCCGTGACGTCCCCCGGCAGGGCGCCGAAGTCGGGCCGCTCGAAGTCCTCATCCACGTCGAACTTCTGCTCGATCTCGATGTGGTCCGGCACCGGTGCCCCCGTTCTCGCCGCGCACTCACAAGCAGCTTACGGCCACCGGCGCGGCCGCCGTCCGTCCGCGTTGGCACGGGGGGCGGCCGGCTGGTGCACTATGCTGCCGACAGCAGCGGGGACCTGCGGGATGAGGAGAGACGCCACTTATGACAGCAGACGTGGGCGTGGTCAGCAGGCGTCCCGCCGTCGGGCGGGGCGAGGCCGGCGGCCGCGTGCTGCTGATCGCCGGCTCCGTGGTCGCCGCGGTGGCGGCGGCCGCGTACCTCGCGGCGCTGGCCACGCACCCGATGTCGGTCATGCTGAAAGGTTTCGACCTGCAGGTCTACCTCGACGGCGGGCAGCAGGCGCTGCACCACCCGGGCAGCCTGTACAGCTGGCACTACGAGAACGACCCGGGCATCCAGTTCACCTACACCCCGTTCGCGGCGCTGCTGTTCGCGGTGGGATCGGTGCTGCCGTTCCGCGCGCTGATGGTTTTCGTGGCGCTGGTCAGCACGGCGGCCCTGGCGGCGACCGTCTGGATCGCGTTCCGCGAGCTGGGCTGGCGACCCGCCGCCCGGACCGGGATCACCCTGCTGCTGACCGGCCTGGTGTTCTGGACCGAGCCGGTCCAGCGCGGGCTCTACCTCGGCCAGGTCGAGCTGGTGCTGATGGCGCTGGTCGTCTGGGACCTGTGCCAGCCGGACCGCCGTCGCTGGAAGGGCGCGGCGACCGGTATCGCCGCCGGCATCAAGCTCGTCCCGCTGCTGTTCATCGTCTACCTGGTGGTCACCCGCCGGTTCCGCCAGGCGGCGGTCGCGGCCGGGGCGTTCGCCGTCACCGTGATCATCGGGTTCGCGGCGCTGCCCAGGCCGTCGGTGACCTGGTGGCTCGACGGCAACTTCTACCAGGCGGGCCGCACCGGCTTCGTCGGCGACCAGCAGAACCAGTCGCTGAACGGCATACTGACCAGGTTCGCCGGGAGCGTGTCCGGCGGGCAGCCGCTGTGGCTCGCGGCGGCGGTGATCGTCGCGGTGCTCGGCCTGGCCGCCGCGGTCATCCTGCACCAGTCCGGGCGGACATTCGCCGGGCTGATGGCGGCCGCGCTCACCGCGCTGCTGATCTCCCCGATCAGCTGGGACCACCACTGGGTGTGGATCGCGCCAGGGCTGGCGGTGATCATCGACGCCGGCGTGCGGGCGGCTTCGAACGGCGCCCGCGCGTGCTGGCTGGCGCTCGCCGGGGCGGTGCTCGTGATCTACGGCGCGTGGCCGGACTTCTGGTCGCGGACAGCCGGCCTGCTGCAGGGCGGGCTGATCAACTACGCTCCGGCGAGCTCCTTCGCGCACGGGGACAACCCCAGGTACGCCGAATACCACTGGCACGGGCTGCAGCTCATCGCCGGGAACCTGTACCTGCTCGCCGGCCTTGGGCTGTTTGCCGTGGTCTGCGTGGCCGCGTTCCTTGCGGCCCGCGATCACGGCGGCGTCGCGCGGCTGCTGCTCGCTAAATCCCCGCCGGACTCCCCGCCGGATTCGCCGCTCGCGAGATCACCGGCCGGCTAGCCGCCGAGCGGCACCTGCTCGAACACGTGGCCAAGACCGTGCGGGCCTGGTGCCGCCAGGAGCTGGAAGTGCGTGCTGAACCACAAGGTCAGTGCCGGAGTCCACGGGATACGGCGGGCGTTGTTCGGCGACAGCCAGACGTACTGCGCGTGGCTGAAGATCGACTGCCACGCGGCCACCACGCTGGGCAGGTTGGCGGCGCCGCCCTGGACGCTCACCCCGTTGCTGAGCACGAGCGTCGCGGCAAGCGAATCCATGATGTCGGGACAGCCTGGCCGCGCGGCGGTGAAGCGGTTGGCCGCTATCGCCATGGACGTCTGGTCGGTGACCACGCACGCGCCCGCCGGGATGACCGCGGCGTCCGCGCTGATGTTCGGCGCCCGCAGCCCGCTCACCTCACTGGCCTGGAAGGCGGCAAGCGCGAGGATGAGCACCCCGGCGCCGGCGATCACGACATTGCGCGCGAGCGTCCGCCCGCGCAGCGCGTGCGCGAGCGCACCGGCCGCGCCGCCTGCCGTCACGGCGAGCCACGGCGCGGCGAAGTCCGGGTAGTGGTAGAAGAACGCGGAGTAGCTCAGCACCGCGACGACCGCGAGCGCGGCGGTGACCAGCGCGAACCACTCGAGCGCGGACGGGCGGCCGGGCTCCCAGATGTACCCGATCGCCAGCACGCCGACCAACAGCACCGCGATGAAGAACGGCAGCCAGCCGGCGCTGGTCGTGGACGTCGCCGCGGCGCCGCCGCTGGCGAACAGCGAGTGCACTCCCGCGTGCAGGCTGAGGCGGCCCGCGCCGTTGAGGAAGTCGATCAGCCCGGTGATGTGCGCGAGCCGCAGCGACTGCGGGACGTACGTGCCGGCCCGTGAGGCCTGGTCCAGCAGCGTGCTGCGCACGAAGGCGGACGGCGCGG
>JASHXJ010000590.1 GCA_030043595.1 Trebonia sp. | reverse complement strand
CAGGTCGAACCCGGTCTCCGGGTCGTAGCCGCCGTCGCCGGCATTGACCAGCAGCACCTCGCCTGGCCGCGCGCGGGACTGGCCGGATGCCGTGATCTTGACCCAGCCGCCTGCTACCTGGTCCAGTCGCCAGACGGCCCGGTCCTTCGCGAGCCTGGCGACATCCCCGAGCGATACCCGGCACCGGTTCTCACCGGACGGCGACTTGACGTCCGGATCGGGTGCCCCGTCCGTGCCCTGCGTCCACGTGGCCCACGCGCCCTCGGCGTCCAGGTCCTCGGCGTCGCGCACGTACGGCGCTATGTCGACGTCCGCGCCGCTCAGGTCCGGCGACGTATCGAACAGCCCGGCGAAGTCGCTGCGGCGGATCACGGCGACCTGGTCCCGCGTGGCGAAGACGTCCCGGCCTAGCAGGCTTTCACCGGTGACGGGCTGTCCGTCAAGCCGGTCAAGCTCCGCACTCGTGGCGTCGATATCCTCCTGCTCATAGGGTGCCGGCTTCGCCGGGGGAAGCCACCAGACTTCAGCGTCCTCGACCCTGCCGGTGCGGTTGCACCGGCCCGCCCGCTGCACGAGCGACGGCCAGGGTGCCGCCTCGGTCACCAGAACCGCCGCGTTCAGATCGATGCCGGCCTCGATCACCTGTGTCGATACGACGATCCGGCCCGCCGGGTTCGCGACCACGTCGGCCATCAGCCGCGCCCGCTCGATGCCCCGGAAGCGGGAGTGCAGCAACGTGCATTCGTAAGGGCCGCCGCGTAGCTCCTTGTAGACGTCCCTCGCGGCCGGGACGGTGTTCATCACGACGAGGGTGAGCGTCCCAGCCCGGTGCAGATCTCGCACAGCGGCGGCAATCGCCTTATAGCCACCGGGATCGGCCCGCAGGCGCCGGATCGTCCGCCCCGCCGCCAGCCTGATCGCCAGTTCACCAACCCGTTCCTCCGGCAGGATGTCAACCGCCGCGGCGATGATCGGGTTGTCCACCGTCTCCAGCAGCCCTTCCGGCACCGTCGCGGACATGCAGGTCAGCCCGAATGGCTCAGCCGTCCCGAACTTCGCGGCGAACCCGGTAAGCTGCCGCAGCGTGGTCGTCGACTCCGGGCACAGCTGGATCTCATCGATAATCCAGTGCGCTCCGTTGGTCACCAGCGCGAAGTCAATGGGGAAGATCGCCCGCCCGATGCCGTAGCCGCGGTTCAGGGCCTTCGAGACCAGTGAGTCCACCGTGCCGACCACGATCGCGAGCTTGTGCAGGTCCTCCCGCCACTCCCCCTGGGTCTCCCCTCGGCCGCCCATCACGACGTGCAGCGCGACTTGTTCGGTGAGCCCGAGGTTTGCCAGCCACTTCTGCGCCTCACTCGCAACCTGATCGACGAGGCTCCGTTGCGGCAGCGCGTACACGAGCCGCCGCGGCGTTGCGTCGCGGTGCTGGTCACTCAGCCGCCGCCACAACCAGGCCAGGATCACCCCGGTCTTCCCGGTTCCAGTCGGCGCCTTCACCGCAGACGGCAACCCGTCCCGTGCGATCCGCGCCTGATAACCATGCGGCCCGCACCCAGTCGCTGCCCGGAAGAACTGTTCAAATGTCTGCATTATCGTCCCGTCTCTTCCTTAGCTGGCCGAACCTACTAGGGAGATCGCTGGCCTGCTCCGCAGAGCACAGCCAGCGGACGTCGGCCGACACTTCGTGAAGGATCTTGTCGCACAGGACTTCACCGCTCATCAGCTTCCAGATCCCGCTGGCGGCTACTCCAAGCCCACGGACTGGTGATGCGGTATGGTGGTACCTATAGACCACCCGGCTCCTTGTGGGCCGGGTTTTCTTATGCGCAGACGGAGCCGGATGGCGGACACTTAGGCCACGCGACCAGCACGATGTCAACAGCATTTCAGGCTCCCCGCATCCCACCCTGTGTCGATGGATTCGGTCACCCCGAAAGTCACGAGGGGTACTCAATCCACCTCAACTAGAAACGACGCACGAACCGGACGTTCCGATGACACCCCTGCAGAGGAGCTTCAGATGCGTCATATAGGACGCCCGGCGCCGGGTCGATCAACTCTTGGGGACACGTTAGCAGATCACCGGCGATTTCCAGTAGATTCCAGCAAATTTCTAGTAAGAGTTTCGATGCCCTCACGGACCCGACGAGCTGTCGTTTTGCTGGTATCCGCAGTCAAGGTGGAGACGGCTGACGCGGAGCCCAACCGCCAGAGGATCATCGCCGGCTTTGAGGCCCTATGGGCTTCGCGAGCTGGATCCACGAGCGGGAGGTTAGTTAACTGTAGCGGCCGAGATAGTATATCGAAGCTGTTCAATGACTGATATTCGAGTTAGTATTTGAGTACATCGAAGAAACTCTCAAGTCTCCGAACGCAGGGTTGTCTCATGTCGCAGCCACCGGTCTCTGGGCACAGCTCGGGCGCACAGCCCGGACGCGGCTCCCGGTCGCCTGGCCGGTCCCCATCAGGGCTGCGCGGCCGTGACCCGCGGCTGGCGGACTTTGCCGAGGGCGGCAGCGGCGACACCTGCGCGCCCGGTCCGGAACTCGCGGCGGAGGCTGCCCGGCTGTCCGGCCCGGAGTGGCGCTGTGAGGGCGCTACCGACGATGAGCTAGCCGGCCTGCTGGGACGGTGGGAGGCCACGGA
Source organism: Trebonia sp. (assembly GCA_030043595.1). GTDB lineage: Bacteria > Actinomycetota > Actinomycetes > Streptosporangiales > Streptosporangiaceae > Trebonia. The sequence continues at coordinate 477 of JASHXJ010000590.1, read as the reverse complement.
GTCGTGGGCGGCGGCCGGCAAGCTCGGGGTGGTCCGCGAGCTGATCCGCCGCCGTGCCGTCGGCATCCCCGGCTCCGTCACCCCGGACGGGCTGCCCGAGGTCTGGGACGACGGGGCCGACCACGAGGTCTCCGCCGCGCTAGGCGTCTCCCTGCAGGCCGCCGGGAAGCTGATCATGCTGGCCTGGACGCTGGAAGCGCGCCTTCCGGGGATCGGCGCGAAGCTGGCCGATGGCACGATCAGCTACACCAAGGCGCGGATCATTTCCGACGAACTGATCGTGCTGGATGACGAGCACGCCGCCCAGGCGGAAGCGCTGATCCTCGATGAGCTGGAGGGCAAGACTCCCGGGCAGATCGCCAAGCTCGCGGCCGGCGCCGTGGTCGATGTCGATCCCGAGGGAGCACGCAAGCGCCGCGAGCATGCCGAACGGGAGGACGCCCGCGTCCGGTTCTGGCGGGAAAACACCGGTACGAG
>JASHXJ010000589.1 GCA_030043595.1 Trebonia sp. | reverse complement strand
GGTCGGCTTACAGAAACGTCCTCGCCCGCACTGGTGCTCGTCGACGATTGCGCGTGAGGGCTCTCACCCCGAATCGGGAGCCAGTAAAAGGCGTTGAATGCGGCGATCACGGCTACGCCCAGATACGGAAGCAGGAGGCCGAGCAGGGCGCCTGTCGTGAGCCACACCAGGGCCAGCTGAAATCGCCTGCCAATGGCCGTCACGCCTGCAGCGTCAAGCGTCTCGCTGAGCAGCCGGTTACGGCGCGCGTACTGCCAGACGGCGTTAAATGTGAGGGCTGTCGCGTCGAAGGCGATGCCGTAAAAGACAACCGCGGTGCGTTGGCCGTGTCCGCTGCGTAGTGCGCCAGCCAGGACGGACGTGGCGAACGGAAGGAACGCCACGATCATCAGCAGCACTGTGTTAAGCAGCAGTATGACCCGGTCCGCGGCGCGGATGTGGTCGAACATGACGTGGTGGTTTGCCCATACCTGTCCGATGAACAGGAATGTGAGGGCATAGGCGAGGTAGGACGGCCACAGCGCGCCAAGCCCGTGCAGCAGGTTCGTGTAGTCCGTCGGGACCCTGATGTCCAAGACGAGCAGGGTGATGGTGATGGCGAAGACGGCATCGCTGAATGCGACCAGCCGACCGGGCGGCCGATGCACGGAGGGGGAGTCATGCCCTGCCTTGCCACCAGGAGCCCGCGCCATCGCGAACGAACGGATCCAGGGGATCACCGAAGCGACCCATGCCCTGCTCGCTGGTGATGGCATAGTGCAGCTCCACAGAACTGGTAGGGCCTATCCCGTGTGCTTCCATCTTCCTCATAGCTGCTCGCCTTGTGGGTGGCTGCGACCGTTCCGCGCAAACAGAACGACCGCTGCCGGCCAACCTCGGGGTCTGTGGCTCGGCGCGCGGGCCGATCCTGGCCGAGGGCGAGAGGATAACCCCCACCCAGCCAGGCACTGACAGTGACCGCTGTTGCACTTGGCCCGCTTGATGCGGCGATCGAAGATGAGGACGACCAGGCACCCGGCTGAAATGCCTGGCAGTGAGGGGTTTTCGGGTGGAGCCGCCTATCGGAATCGAACCGATGACCTACGCATTACGAGTGCGTCGCTCTGACCGACTGAGCTAAGGCGGCATGCCGTCCTGGCGGACAGCGCCTGGTAAGTCTACCGGTTCCCGCACGCAGGTTGCGGCGGGGACGGACACTCGTAGGGTGAGGCTCACCGATGGGGAAGCACGGGCGCGGCTTGGCGCCGCCCGGGTGGCGCGGCTTGCCACCGCTGGGGGTGACGGGCAGCCTCATCTGGTGCCTGTCACCTTCGTTGTCGACGGGGACTTGATCTATACCGCGGTGGACCACAAGCCGAAGACGACGCCCAACCTGCGACGGCTGCACAACATACGGGAGAACCCGCGAGTGGCGGTGCTCGCCGACCACTACTCCGAAGACTGGAGCAGTCTGTGGTGGGTCCGGGTCGACGGGCGGGCGAGCATCCTCGAGGACAGCGGAGCCATGCAGCATCAGCTGGATATGCTCGCCGAACGGTATGAGCAGTACAGGCATGCGCGACCGGCCGGGCCGCTCATCGTGATCGAGGCGGAGCGCTGGACCGGCTGGGCCGGTGTTTAGGGCGGGCCGTGGCTGCGCAGGATCTCGCCGTGGGGGGAGATGGCTTCCTTCGTGCCGTCGGCGTGCAGGATGATCTTCCGGCCGTGCCGGTGGATGCAGACCTGGTGATGGTAGCCGCAGAGCAGGACCAGCCCGCTGAGGTGCGTGGTGCCGCCGTGGGACCGCGGGACGATGTGGTGCACGCCGGACATGGCGTCGGCGGCCATCGCCAGCAGCGCGCGGCGCAGCCGGGCCCTGGCCTCGGGGCTGAGCGGGCCGGCGCGCCTCATGGGAAGAATGGCACTGAGTTGCACCCGCACCGGCCGTCATAATCGGCAGTGGCCGGATTGGAGGCATCCGATCAGCAAGCTGGACAGCAAGAACCCCGGTGACACAGCGTGCCCGCAAGAGCGGATCGAAAAGTGACGCGGGTGACGGCGATCGAGCTCGTCACCCTCGACGGGGTGATGCAGGCCCCGGCACGGCCGGACGAGGACACCCGGGGCGGTTTCAGCCGCGGCGGCTGGTCCGTGCCGTACGGCGATCACGTAATGGCCGACGTGATGGGCCAGCGAATGGCACGGGGCGCCGGAAGCGGCGCCGCGCTATTGTTCGGCCGGCGGACATACGCCGACTTCGCCGCCGTCTGGCCGCCCCGGGTTGGCGACCCCATCACCGAGCACCTCACCCAGAGGCTCAAGTACGTGGTCTCGCGCACGCTGCGGGAGCCGCTGCCGTGGCAGAACTCGGTCTTGCTGACCGATGCCGAGGCGCAGGTAGCCGAGCTCAAGCGGGAGAAGGACCTGGCGATCCTGGGCAGCGGGGAACTGGTGCGGTCGCTGCTGCGGGCCGGGCTGATCGACGAGTTCGTGCTCAGCATCCATCCCCTGGTGCTCGGCGAAGGACGGCGCCTGTTCCCCGAGGCCGGGGGAACCGGCCCGTACGCCGCGCTGACCCTGGTGGACGCCACACCGACCACCACCGGCGTGATCATCGCGACCTACCGCACCAAGGAGGCAGCAGAACCCCGCTAGCCCAACCGCTAGCCCTCCTCCCGCCAGCGACGGTAGAGGTCAGTGAGGTCGACGCGCATCTGTGGGGTAAGGTCGCCGGGCGTCACCCGGCCCGCCAGCCGGATCGTCTCCCGGATCTGCGCCAGGTACTCGGTGCAATGCGGGCAGCCAGCCAGGTGCTTCTCGAAGCGGCGGCGTTCCGCGCCCCGCAGTGCCCCTTCCAGGTACAGGGTGACCAGTTCCACCGCCTGCTGGCAGACCAGGCCACGACCCAGGCCAGCACCGAGGCCACGACGCGAGATCAGCCTCATCGCGACCCCCCGAGTTCCGCTTCGAGCACCTGCCGCAGCTTGCCGCGGCCACGGTGCAGCAGCACCCGCTGGTTCGCCTCGCTGATCGCCAGCACCGAGCAGACTTCGGTGCTGGTCAGCCCCTCGACGTCGCGCAGCAGCACGACCTCCCGCTGGCGGGCGGGCAGGCTGTCCATCGCCGAGCGCAGCAAGCCGGTCAGCTTGCCTGCCTCGATCCGTTCCTCGGCCTCCTCGACCCAGTGCTCCGGTGGCACGCTCCATGACCCGTCCGGACCGAAGCGCGAGGCATCCACGACCGGGCCCGCGTCGGCGACAGGAATGGAGCGCAGCTCGCGTGCCCCGGTCGTGCGCGCCCGGTTGGCCAGGATCGTGAACATCCAGGTCCGCAGCGACGACCGGCCCTCGAAGCCCGCCAGCCCGCGCAGCACCGCCAGCCAGGTGTCCTGGACGACCTCTTCGGCCACCGCGCGGCTCGGCACGAACGACAGCGCCAGCCGGAGCATGGAACCGTTGTAGCGCTCCACGAGGGCGACGAAGGCCTGCTCGTCGCCCGCGCGGAGCCGACGGAGCAACTCCTCGTCTGGTTCCATCGCTGGCAGGGTATCGCTAACCGCGCGGCCCGGCTGCGGAGGCCACACAACAACTGTCCGCAGCCGGTCCTCGCGCAGGTCAGGCACCGCACAGGCCCACGGCGAGCTCATACCGCGGCGGCGGGCACGAGACGACTGAGTAGCTTCACGAGTTCGCCCCTCTCCGGGAGACAAGACCTGAGCGGAACGCAGCTGTGCTCATTGAGTCCCGGCAGGAGGTGAGAGCGTTACGGGCAGACCGTGCCTGAACGCGGGGTCCGCAGCGAGATGAGATAGGCGTCGACCGCGTTGTCCACGCAGGAGCTGCCTTCCATGTAGGACGTATGCCCCTCGCCGTTCCAGCCGAGCAGCACGCCGGAGGCCAGCTCGCGGGACAGCCCGACCGCCCACTCATACGGTGTCGCCGGGTCGTGCAGGTCCCCGACGACGAGGATCGGCCGCGCCCCGGCCGCGCGGCCGCTTGCCACCGGCGACGGCTTGACCGGCCAATACGCGCATGGCAGCGACCCCCACACGATCGGGGCGCCGAACAGCGGCGCCGCCTTCGCCGCCGCCGCGGCCGCGGCGCTCCACGCCGCCAGCGAGCGCGGCCACGGCCGGTCGACGCAGTCGATCGCGGTCTCCGCGTCCGACAGGTTGCTGTACGTCCCGTTGGGGTTGCGCTCCATCAGGAAGTTCGCCAGCTCGACCAGCACGGTGCCGTCACCGGAGAACGCCTCGGACAGCGCGCTCTCCAGCAGCGGCCATTCCGCCCGCAGGTACAGCGCGGCCGCGATGCCGGTGAGCAGCATGGCGCCGTCTGCGGGCTGGCCGTCGCCGCGCAGGTTGGGCAGCGGCTGACTGCTGGCCGTGGCGAGCAGGCGCGCTACGGCGCCGGCCGCGCCCTGCGCGGCCGGCGCCGTAGACCCGAAGGGGCAGCCCGCCTGGGTCACGCACCACGCCGCGAACTGGCCGAACGCTGACTCGAAGCCCGCCGCCTGCGCCTCGTCGAGCTGCAGCCCGGTCAGCGCTGGATTGACGGCACCATCGAGCACCAGGGCGCGCACCTTCGACGGGAACTGCTGGGCATAAGAGGCGCCAAGGACCGTTCCGTATGACTTGCCGAGATATGTGAGGGCGGGTTCGCCGAGTGCGGCGCGCAGCACATCCATGTCCCTGGCGGCGTTGACAGTGCCCACGTAGGGCAGCAGCGCGGCGGCGTTGCGGGCGCACTGCGACGCGTACAGCTTGCTCTCCGAGACGACGGCGCCGAGTTGCGCCGCGTTAGCGGGCGCGTCGTTGGTGGCGAAGTACTTGTCCAGCTGCGCGCCGCTCATGCAGTGCACGGCCGGCTCGCTGCCGCCGACGCCCCGCGGGTCGAAGCCGACGATGTCGAAGCGGTCCAGGATCTCCTGGGTGAACTCGCCGGTGCGGGCGGACAGCGCGTAGTCAACTCCCGAACCGCCCGGGCCGCCCGGGTTGATGACGAGCGCGCCGATCCGCGCCGC
>JASHXJ010000588.1 GCA_030043595.1 Trebonia sp. | reverse complement strand
CGTGGTGCGGTTCGTCGGCGAGCCCGTGGCCGCAGTCGTCACCGAGGATCCGTACCAGGGCGAGGACGCCATCGAGCTGGTCGACGTGGACTACGACCCGCTGCCCGCGGTGGTCGACATGAACGATGCCCTGAGCGGCATGAAGGGCGTGCTGTTCCCGGAGGCCGGGACGAACGTCGTGGTCAGGTTCGGCGACGAGAGCGCGCTGAACCCCGGCCTGTTCGGCGGCTGCGAGATCGTGGTCGGCCAGACCATCCTCAACCAGCGGGTCGCGCCGGCGCCCATGGAGACCAGGGCGGCCGCGGCGACGTGGGGCGAGGACGGCCGGCTCACCGCGTGGATCCCCAACCAGGGTGCGCAGGGCACGAAGATGGCCGTCGCCGGAATGCTCGGCCTCAAGCCGGATGAGGTGCGGATCATCACGCCGGACGTCGGCGGGGCGTTCGGCGCGAAGTTCGGCGCGGACCCCGAGCACGCGGTGACCTGCTGGATAGCCAGGCAGCTCGGCCGGCCCGCACGGTGGTCGGAGACCCGGAACGAGAACCTGCTGGCGATGACGCACGGCCGGGCGCAGCAGCAGAAGATCACGATCGGCGGCATGAAGGACGGCACCGTGCTCGCCTACCGGATCGAGATCCTGCAGGACTGCGGCGCGTACCCGAAGATCGGCGCGTTCCTGCCGTCGCTGACGATCCTCATGGCGCCCGGGCCCTACGCGATACCGCGCGCCGAGGCGGTCGCGACATCGGTCGTGACCAACACCACGCCGGTTGGGGCCTACCGCGGAGCGGGCCGTCCCGAGGCCACCGCCGCGATCGACCGGGCCATCGACCTGTTCGCCGCGGAAGCCGGTGTGGACCCCGCCGAGGTGCGCCGCAGGAACCTGCTGCCCAAGTTCACCGAGCCGCACAAGACCGCGTTCGGCGCGGTGTACGACTCGGGCGACTACGTGACCGCGCTGGAGAAGGCCCTTGCCGCCGCCGGCTATGACGGGCTGCGCGCGGAACAGGCCAGGCGGCGCGCGGCCGGTGACACCGTGCAGCTCGGCATCGGCCTGTCCAGCTACGTGGAGATCACCGGGGCCGGCGGCGAGGCCGGCGGGCCGAACGAGAACAGCACCGTGGAGGTGCACCCCGACGGGACGGCCACGATCCTCACCGGCACCTCACCGCACGGCCAGGGCCATTCCACCGTCTGGGCGATGCTCGCCAGCGAGGAACTGGGCATCCCGATCGAGAAGATCACCGTCAAGTGGGGCGACACCGACCTGGTGCCCAGGGGCGGCGGGACCGGCGGCTCGCGCTCGCTGCAGCTGGGCGGTGCCGCCGTCCGCCAGGCGTCGCGCGAGCTGCTCGACGTCGCCCGCGAGCGGGCCGCGGCCGCGCTCGAGGCCACTGCCGCCGACCTCGTGTACGACACCGCGATCAGCGCCTTCAGCGTGAAGGGGGACCCCGACATCACGGTGCCGCTCGCGAAGCTCGCCGAGTCCGAGCGGCTGTTCGTACACAGCGTGTTCACCCAGCCGGGAGCGACGTTCCCGTTCGGCACTCACGTGGCGGTCGTCGACGTCGACACAGAGACCGGCAAGGTGTTCCTGCGCCGGATGGTGACGGTCGACGACGCGGGCACCGTGATGAACCCGCTGATCGCCGAGGGCCAGCGGCACGGCGGCATCGCGCAGGGCGCGGCGCAGGCTTTCCTCGAGGAGGTTGTCTACGACTCCGACGGGAACCCGCTGACCGCCACGTTCGCGGACTACCCGTTCCTGTCGGCGACCGAGGTGCCCAGCTTCGAGCTCGCGGACATGGAAACGCCGACTGCCTACAACCCGCTCGGCGCCAAGGGCATCGGCGAGGCCGGCACGATCGGCGCCACTCCCGCGGTGCAGAACGCCGTGGTCGACGCCCTGTCGCACCTCGGCGTCCGGCACATCGACATGCCAGCGTCCCCGCAGCGAGTGTGGCGGGCGATAACCGCGGCTGCGGCTGCGAGCGAAACGAGGGATGCGTAACCATGCAGCTCAAGCTGACCGTCAACGGCGTCGCGAGGTCCGACGATGTCGAGCCGCGCCTGCTGCTCGTGCACTACCTGCGGGAAGTGTGCGGCCTGCGCGCGGCGAACGTCGGGTGCGACACCACCTCCTGCGGCGCGTGCACCGTCTTGCTGAACGGCGAGTCGGTGAAGTCCTGCACCGTGCTCGCCGCCCAGGCCAACGGCCAGTCGGTGATCACCGCCGAGGGACTCGTCGCCGAATCGGGTGAGCTGCACCCCGTGCAGCGGGCGTTCCGTGAGCAGCACGGGCTGCAGTGCGGCTTCTGCACCCCCGGCATGGTGATGGCGGCCGCCAGCCTGCTGGCGGAAAACCCGCACCCGACCGAGCAGGAGGTCCGGGAGGGGCTGGAGGGAAACTTCTGCCGCTGCACCGGTTACCACAACATCGTCCGCGCGGTGCTCGCCGCCGCCGAGGCGCTGTCCGCGCCCGATTCCGCCGAGTCTTCCGCCGAGTCCGGAGCCGGGGTGGGCGCGTGATCCCCGCACCGTTCGAATACGAGACCGCCGAGTCCCCCGCGCATGCCCTGTCGCTGCTCGCCGAGTATGGCGAGGACGCCAAGCTGCTGGCGGGCGGGCACTCCCTGCTGCCGATGATGAAGGTCCGGCTTGCACAGCCGGCGGTCTTGATCGACATCGCCCGGATCGCCGAACTGTCCGGCATCCGCGCCGAGGGTTCGGAGCTTGTCATCGGGGCGACGACCCGGCACGCTGAGCTCGTCTCCTCGCCGCTCGTCAAGGCCGAGGTACCGATCCTCGCGTACGCCGCATCGCAGGTCGGCGACCCGCAGATCAGGCACCGCGGCACGATCGGCGGCTCGCTCGCGCACGCGGACCCGTCGGCCGACCTGCCGATGACGCTGCTCGCGCTCGGCGGCTCGGTGGAGATCACCGGGCCAGCTGGCGTCCGGGTGGTGGGTGCCGACGACTTTTTTGTGGGGCCGTTCGAGTCCGTGCTCGCGCCTGACGAGCTGCTGTCGGCGGTCCGGGTACCACGCGGCGGTTCGGTGCGCTGGGGGTACCAGAAGTTCGTCCGCCGGGCCAACGACTGGGCGAT
>JASHXJ010000587.1 GCA_030043595.1 Trebonia sp. | reverse complement strand
GGTGGCGGCCCGGATCCCCGCATCGGCCGAACCGCCGGGCGAGCCGTCTGTGCTGCCGCGGGGCGGCTGGGTAGACGGGTACCTGTCAGCCATCGAGTGGCGCGCGGTGCAGGGGAGCTTCACCGCTCCAGGGCCCGCCACCCTCTGGGGGAGGATGCGCCACCCGCTCGTGCCAGACGAGGAGCCCAGCCCGCTGGAGCGGGTGCTGGCCATCGCCGACAGCGGCAACGGCGCGTCCTGGGAGCTGGACATCACCCGCTGGCATTTCATCAACCCCGAGCTCACCGTCCACCTGCACCGGGAGGCCGTGGGCGAATGGATCTGCCTGGACGCGCGGACCGCGATCTCCGCCGGCGGCGCCGGGCTCGCCACGTCCGTGCTTTCCGACCTGGACGGCCCGGTGGGCGTCGGCGCCCAGTCCCTGCTCATCGCTCCCAGGCCAGCGCCCGCAGGGCAGTAGGGTGCTGATTCCGCCCCGGCCCGGCCAGGCGTGCGCTGTGCCCGGACAACCGGCCAGAGCTGCCTTTTTGTCTGCTGTGCCAAGGCCGCCGCTGGGTCCGGCCGGTTATCGTCAAGTCATGTCGGCCAGAGGCAGCAGTGAGCGATAGCGACAGCCCCCGCCTGGTGAGCAGGCGGCTGGGGTTGCGGTGGGACCTGCGCCCGGCCGACGCGCTCCGGCTGGTTCGCGCAGACGCTCATCCGGTCGCGCTGCTCGGGACGTGGGCCGGCGGCAGCGACGTGATCGGCTCCGAGCCGGTGCTGGTCCGTGGCGCCCCCGCGCCGCCTGGCGAGGTCCTCGACGCGCCCTGGCCCGCACCCGTGCCGGACGAGACGGGCGCCGCCTTCGGCGGCGGGTGGATCGGGTACCTGGGATACAGCGCCGCCGGCGAGGCGCTGCCGTCAAGCGGCGAGCGGCGGCTTCCGGCCTGGTGGTTCGGCTACTACGACCACGTGCTCCGTCGTGACCAGGCCAGCGGCGACTGGTTCTTCGAGGCGCTGTGGACCGCTGCCCGCGCGGGCGCCCTTGAGCGCAGGTTCGCGGAACTGTCCCGCCGTGCCGCCAGCCAGTCCCCGCGCGACCGGCCCGCCCACGCGGAGCCGGGGTACGCGTGCGGCCCCTTCCGGCTGATCCCCTCGGCGGAAGGCCACAAGGCGGCGGTCCGGCAGACGGTGGAGTACATCGGGCAGGGGGACATCTTCCAGGCCAACATCTGCCTGCGAGCGGAGGCGGCCTTCGATGGCGACCCGCTGGACGCGTTCTGCCAGGCGGTGACCGCGCTGTCACCGCCGTACGCGGCGTTCATCTCGCCGCCGGGCGGTGCGGTGGCGAGCCTGTCGCCCGAGCTGTTCCTGCGCAGGACCGGCGGGATCGTGGTATCCCGGCCCATCAAGGGCACGAGCTACCGGTCGGCGCGGGCGGACCAGGCCACGGCGCAGCGCGGCGACCTGGAGAGCTCGGCCAAGAACCGCGCGGAAAACGTCATGATCGTCGACCTGGTCCGCAACGATCTCAGCCGGGTGTGCGAACCGGGCAGCGTGAGCGCACCCCGCCTGCTCGATCCCGAGCCGCATCCGGGCGTCTGGCACCTGGTGTCCGAAGTCCGCGGCACGCTGATCCCTGACGCCACCGACGGCGACCTCATCCGCGCCGCGTTCCCGCCCGGTTCGGTGACCGGCGCCCCGAAGGTCCGGGCGCTTGAGGTCATCGACGAACTCGAGGCCGCCCCGCGCGAGGTCTACACCGGGGCGATCGGCTACCGCAGCCCGGCCGCCGGCCTTGAGCTGAACGTGGCCATCCGCACGTTCGAGTTCGCCGCGGGCCGGGTGTGGCTCGGCTGCGGCGGCGGCATCGTCGCGGACTCGGTGCCGGCCGACGAGTACGCCGAGTGCCTGATCAAGGCGAGCCCGCTGATCAGCGCGATCGGCAGCAGGCTCGACACTGCCGACGGCGAGCCGGTGCCCGCCGGGCTAACCGCCCCGCGGCCCATGGCGGGTGTGTTCACCTCCCTGCTGGTCACCGACGGGGAGACGGCCGGCCTCGACAGCCACCTCGCCCGGCTCGAGGCGAGCACCCGGCAGGTTTACGGCAAGGGCCTCCCCGCCGCCCTGCCCGCGGATCTCGCTGCGTGCCTCGCCAGACGCCCGACCGGGCGGCTGCGGATCACCGTGCGGCCGGTCGGCGGCCCGCTGCAGGCCCGCGTCGAGGTCGTGCCGCTGGCGCAGGGACCCGCGGCGGTCACGCTGCGCCCGACGGTGCTCCCCGGTGGCCTCGGCGGGCACAAGTGGCTGGACCGGCGGCTGCTCGCCGACCTCGTCCGCGCGGCGGACATCGGGGCGACCCCGGCCAGGCAGCTTCTCATCACCGACTCCGCCGGGCAGGTGCTCGAGACCGACAGGGGGAACGTCTTCGCGGTCATCGACGGCGTGCTGCGGACGCCGCCAGCCGACGGCCGGATCCTGCCCGGCACCGCCAGGGAGGCCATCGTGCGGGCCGCCCGCGACGACGGCATCGGCTGCGGCACCGAGCCGCTGAGCCTGGCGAGCCTGCGGGAGGCCAGCGAGGTCTTCGTGTCGAACGCCGTCTACGGAGTGCTGCCGGTAAGCGCCATCGACGGCTGCCCCCACTCCTGGGAACTCGGCCCGGTGACCAAGCACTTCGGCGAGGTGCTGGCCACCCGCCTCGCCGACCGGCCGGTCAGCCGCGCGCCGGCGCAGGCGCCGCCCGGCCGGACACTCACCGCCCGCGGCGGTGCGCGGCCGCTCGTCGTCCTTGTCGACAACTACGACTCGTTCACCTACAACCTCGCGCACCTGCTCATCACCGCCGGGTGCCACGTCGAGGTGGTCCGCAACGACGAGGTGCCGGCCGGGCAGGTGACGGCGTCCGGGGCGGCGGGCGTGGTGATCTCACCGGGACCGTGCGCCCCGCCCGAGGCCGGGATCAGCGTGGACGTCGTCCGCGGCTGCGCCGGGCGGA
>JASHXJ010000586.1 GCA_030043595.1 Trebonia sp. | reverse complement strand
CTCGCTGCGCACGCTGCTCGCCCCCGACCCGGCGACGTCGCCCGCCAGCCATGCCGCGGTGCCGGACGTCGTGCGCGCCGGCCCGGACGACGCCGCCGCGGTGATCGAGATCATCGGCCGCGCCCACCGGGCCGCGCGCGACAGCGGTCCGCTGACCTGGGACCTCGAGCCGACCGCGCGCTGGCTGGGGCGCGCGGACATGTACGCCTATCGCACCGGCGACGGGTTCGCCGCCTACCGCTGGCGCGGCGGCAACGACGAGCTGTTCGTCGAGCGCGTGCACGCGGCCTCCGCGGAAACGGCCCGCGCGCTGTGGTCGGTCATCGCCTCGCACTCCTCGATCGCGGGCACCGTCCGCGTGCTGACCGGCCCGGCCGATCCCTTCTGGTGGCTGACCCGCGAGCGCGACGCCGGCGTCACCAGCCGCTCGCTGTGGATGCTGCGCATCGTCGACGCGCCCGCCGCGATCGCCGCGCGCGGCTTCCCGGCCGCGGTCTCGGTCACCGTGCCGCTGGCTATCACCGACACCACCCGCCCCGCCGGCTCCGGCCGCTGGGAGCTGACCGTCAGCGGCGGCAAGGGCCTGCTTATCCCGAACGATCCGGGCCGTCTCCCACCGCTCACGCTAGGCGCGCGCGGGCTGGCGGCGCTCTACGCTGGCACGCCGGTGGCGACCCTGCGCCTGGCGGGACTGGCCAGCGGTGGCTCGCCAGCCGCCGACGCCGCCCTGGACACCGCCTTCGCGGCCACCCCGTACATGGTCGATGACTTCTAGGCAGCCGCGCCGACACGCGCCCGGGATGCGGGACAGCGAGGTGCCCCCACGGTACGGTTGCGTCATAGCGAACAGATGTTCGCTGGCAGGCAATCAGGTAAGGCGGGACGGGCGATGAGGCGGTTCGCGCGGTGACCCTGTACGCACCCCGCCCGCCCGCTCGGGTGCTCGGCGTCGATCCCGGCCTGACCAAGTGCGGCCTCGGCGTGGTGGACGGCGTGCCGGGCCGCCCGCCGAGACTGGTGGCGGTCGGCGTGGTGCGCACCGCGGCCGACGACGACATCGCGGCGCGGCTGCTGGCGATCGAGCAGGAGATCGACAGCTGGCTGAGCGAGCACCGGCCGGACACGGTGGCGGTGGAGCGGGTGTTCAGCCAGCACAACGTGCGGACGGTCATGGGCACGGCGCAGGCGGGCGCGGTGGCGATCATCTGCGCCGCGCGGCGCGGGCTGCCGGTGGCGCTGCACACGCCCAGCGAGGTCAAAGCGGCCGTGACGGGAAACGGCCGCGCGGACAAAGACCAGGTGACGACGATGGTCATGCGGCTGCTGCGGATGCCAGAACGGCCGCGCCCGGCGGACGCGGCGGACGCGCTCGCGCTGGCCATCTGCCACCTGTGGCGGACGGCGCACCCGGCCGTCGCGGCCAGACAGCACAGCATGAGCGGAGGCGGCACGTGATCGCGCACCTGAACGGGACAGTGGCCGGGGTCAGCCCAGACGGGGCGGTCATCGATGTCGGCGGGGTGGGGCTGCGGGTGCAGTGCACGCCGGACACGCTCGCGTCGCTGAAACCCGGCGAGCACGCCCGGGTGGCGACCGCGCTCGTCGTCAGGGAGGACTCGCTCACCCTGTTCGGCTTTGGCAGCGACGACGAGCGGAACATCTTCGAGCTGCTGCAGACGGCGAGCGGCATCGGGCCGCGCCTCGCGCTCGCCATGCTGGCGGTGCACTCCCCGGACGCGCTGCGCCGCGCGGTCGCGACGGAAGACCTGAACGCCCTCACCATGGTGCCAGGCATCGGGAACAAGGGCGCGCAGCGGATAGTGCTGGAGCTCAGGGACCGCCTCGGCGCACCCGGGGACTTCGCCGCGGGCGTGGCCGTCCCGGCGCGGCAGGGGGCGCCGTCCTGGCGGGACCAGGTGCAGTCCGGGCTGACCAACCTGGGCTGGTCGGCGCGTGACGCCGAGCTGGCCGTCGCCGCCGTCGAGGCGGAGTCCGGCGACGGGCAGCCGCCGGACGTGGCAACGGCGCTGCGCGCGGCGCTGCGGAAGCTGAGCCAGCGGTGACCGACGGCGACGCCCTCACGCGGGCCGAGGACGCCGAGATCGCGCGGCGGGGCCGGCGCACCGGCGACAGCGTGGTATCCCCGCTCGCCGACAGCGAGGAGCGGGTGATCGAGAGCGCGCTGCGGCCGAAGCGCCTGGACGACTTCGTCGGCCAGGCCCGGGTCCGCGAGCAGCTTTCCCTGCTGCTGCGCAGCGCGCTGCGCCGGGGCCGGCCGCCGGACCACGTGCTGCTGTCCGGCCCGCCCGGCCTCGGCAAGACGACGATCGCGATGATCATCGCGGCCGAGCTCGGCTCCCCGCTGCGGATCACCTCGGGACCGGCGATCGAGCGGTCAGGCGACCTGGCGGCCGTGCTGTCCACGCTGCAGGAGGGCGAGGTCGTCTTCATCGACGAGATCCACCGGCTGGCCCGCCCGGCCGAGGAGATGCTCTACCTGGCGATGGAGGACTTCCGGGTCGACATCGTGGTGGGCAAGGGGCCGGGCGCGACCGCGATCCCGCTGGAGATCGCGCCATTCACCCTGGTTGGCGCCACCACCAGGGCCGGGCTGCTGCCGGCCCCGCTGCGGGACCGGTTCGGCTTCACCGCGCACCTGGACTTCTACCTCCCCGGCGAGCTCGGCGTGATCGTCCGCAGGTCCGCCGGGCTGCTGGGCGTGCGGATCGAGGACGCGGGCATCGATGAGCTCGCCACGCGGTCGCGCGGCACGCCCCGGATCGCCAACCGGCTGCTGCGGCGCGTCAGGGACTACGCGGAGGTGCGCGCCGACGGCGTGGTCACCCGGGCGATCACCCGCACGGCGCTCGAGTTGTACGAGGTGGACGAGATGGGCCTTGACCGGCTGGACCGGGCCGTGCTCGACGCGCTGGTCAGGCGGTTCGGCGGGGGTCCAGTAGGGCTGTCGACGCTCGCGGTGGCGGTCGGCGAAGAGGCGGAGACCGTCGAGGTGGTCGCCGAGCCGTTCCTTGTCAGGCACGGCCTGCTCGCCAGGACGCCGCGTGGCCGGGTGGCTACGCCGGCGGCCTGGGAGCACCTGGGCCTCACCCCGCCGGCGGCCCAGGACATGCCCACGCTGTTCGACTGAACAGGCGCCCTAGCAGGCCCGGGATGCCCGGATCCGTTATCTATCTGATGACGACGGTAACGATCACACCCGGAATCCTCGTAGGGTAGTTATGCGTTGTGCATACGGCCGCTACACTGCGCAGGTTGGCGAGTGACCGTCCTGAGTTGACGGTGCCGGCCGGCAAGCGGAAAGTCAAAATGGAAGGATGCCCCGTGATGGGCAATATCGTATTGGCCGCCACGTCGACCACCTCGAAGTCAAGCTTCAACCCGACGACCCTGATCCTGATCGTGGTCGTCATCGCGGGCTTCTACATGCTGATGATCCGCCCGCAGCGCCGTCGCGCGCAGCAGGCGCAGCAGAAGCAGAACGCGGTGCAGCCAGGCGTCCGGGTGCGGACCACCGCGGGCATGTACGCCACGGTTGTCGACGTAGACGGTGACGACGTGGTCCTCGAGGTGGCTCCGGGCATCGAGGTGCGCTACATGAAGCGCGCGATCATGGACGTCGTCAGTGCGCCAGAGGACACCGAGGAGACGATGGCGGACTCCGCGGAAGACGCTGACGACGAGCCTGCCGAGACCGAGGACGACGACTGGACCAAGGTCGACAGCGACGGCGTCGCGGAGTCCGGCACCAAGAAGGACTAACGGGCGCTTGCGCGCAGGCGACTCTCGGACAGGCAGGCGATAAGTGGCACCCCCAAGCAGAAGCGGCTCGCGACCCCTCCCCGCGCTGGCCGCGCTGGCCGTGATCATCTTGATCATGCTGATCTCGATCACCGGCAAGGAGACGTTCAGCCCGGCGAAGTGGCACCAGCAGTTCAAGGTCGGCCTCGGCCTCGACCTGTCCAGCGGCACCGAGGTGACGCTGAAGGCGGTCACCTCCAACGGCAAGCCGCCGTCGGCCGGTGACATGCAGCAGGCGATCTCGGTGCTCCTTTCCCGGGTGAACGGCACCGGTAACTCCGGCGCCCAGGTGCAGCAGGAGGGCACCGACCTGATCAACATCACGGTCCCCGGCCAGGCCGAGCAGAGCGTCATCAACCTGGTCAGCACCACGGCCAAGATGAGCTTCCGGCCGGTGTACCTGGAGTCGCCGTACTCCGGGGTGAGTGTCACCCCGTCGTCGTCCCCGTCCCCGTCCGCGTCCTCCTCCTCGTCCGCCAAGGCCGGGGCGAAGGCGTCCTCGTCCGCCTCGCCGTCCCCGTCCCCGTCGGCCGCGGCTTCCACGTCGCCGAGCGCGAGCTCAGGTGCCTCGCCCAAGGCGTCGACGGCGGCGTTCGCGGCGCGCCTGTCCAGCCCGAGCGCCAGCCCGTCCGCGACGGCGAAGGCGAGCGCCACGCCGAAGGCCAGTGCCAGCCCCACGGCCAGCCCGACCCCGAGCCCGACGTCCACCGCGGGCTCTGGCGTGGTCTCCGCCGTCACCTACGGGAACTCGAGCCTGGTCAACGCGGCCACCATGAAGCTGTTCAACGAGCTGGTGTGCACGCCGACGAGCAACCCGTCCGACCCGGAGAGCGTCACCGACTCGTGGAAGGCCCAGGTCGGGTACACGCTGGAAAAGGCCCAGTGGACCGACCCCGGCATCCAGATCGTCTCCTGCGACTCAGACGGCACCAAGTACGTCCTCGGCCCGTCCGTCGTTGAGGGCCCCCAGATCACGGGGGTCAGCGCCGGACTGGAGGCGAGCAGCACGCAGTGGGTGGTGAACGTGACGCTGAACGGCGCGGCGCAGAAGACGTTCGGCACGCTGACCACCAACCAGTTCGACAACTACTACCCCGGATACGAGGCCGGCAACGAGGACGACATGGCGCTGGACGAGACGGCGGTCGTGCTCGACGGCAACGTGGTGTCCGCGCCGCTGATCGAGGGGGCCCTCACCTCCGGCTCGTTCACGATCAACGGGGGCACCAGCGGGTTCACGCAGGCCGAGGCGACCCAGCTGACGAACGTGCTCAAGTACGGCTCGCTCCCGCTGCAGTTCCAGCAGGAGAACATCGAGTCGATCTCCCCGCAGCTCGGTCACGCCTCGCTCGACGCCGGCCTGATCGCGGCGATCATCGGCCTGTCGCTCGTCGTGGTCTACTCGTTCATCTACTACCGGGGCCTCGGCGTGGTGTCGGTCTCCAGCCTGCTCATCGCCGCGTCGCTGGCTTACCTGTCGGTGGTGCTGCTCAGCAGGTACCAGAACTTCACGATGTCGCTGTCGGCTATCGCCGGGCTCGTGGTCGCGATCGGCATCACCGCGGACTCGTTCATCGTGTTCTTCGAACGGCTCCGCGACGAAGTGCGGGACGGCAAGACGCTGCGCCCGGCGGTGGAAAGCGGCTGGAAGCGCGCCCGGCGCACGATCCTGGTGTCGGACACCGTGTCGTTCCTCGCGGCCGTCCTGCTGTACCACTTCGCGGTCAGCGACGTCCAG
The DNA here is from genome assembly GCA_030043595.1 of Trebonia sp. GTDB lineage: Bacteria > Actinomycetota > Actinomycetes > Streptosporangiales > Streptosporangiaceae > Trebonia. The sequence goes on along the minus strand of JASHXJ010000586.1, from coordinate 2,147 downwards.
GGCTTCGCCTACACGCTGGGCCTGACCACGCTGATCGACGTCCTTGTCGTGTTCCTGTTCACCAAGCCCATGGTGACCCTGCTGGCGGGGACCCAGTTCTACGGCGGCGGGCATCGCTGGTCCGGGCTCGACCCGGCGCGGCTCGGCGCCAAGGCGCCATGGCGCTCCGGGGTCAGGCGGACCGTCAGGACGCAGCGGACGACGTCCGGTACCAGGCCGGCGGCCAGTTCCACCAGGTCCCCGGCTAGCTCGCCGCCCACATCCGCGGCCAGCTCGCCGGGCACCTCCGGCACCGGCCCCTCGAGTACCTCCACCGGCTCATCGACCTCGCGGGAGGCATGATGTCGCGCCTTCGCGACATCCCAGGGCGGCTCTACCGCGGCGAAGTTTCCATCAACTTCGTCGGCCGCCAGCGGATGTGGTACACGATCTCCGGCATCATCTTGCTGATCAGCGTCGTCGCGCTGCTCGTGCGCTGGCTGAACTTCAGCGTGGAGTTCCGCGGCGGCTCCGTCTTCGAGTTCCCGGCGACGTCGTCGACGACCCAGGGGGCGATCTCCCGCGTGGTGACCGCGGCGGGCGGCGGCGACTCGCAGGTGCAGCGCCTGTCGTCCAGTCTGCTCTCGCAGTGGCAGGTTCAGACGGCGGTGCTGCACAACAACGTGACCCAGCAGGTCGCCGCCGCGATCGAGAAGACGTTCGGCGTCTCGGCGAGCCAGATGAACATCCAGCTGGTCGGGCCGACCTGGGGTGGCCAGATCACCACGAAGGCCATCGAGGCGCTGATCATCTTCCTGATCGTGATCGTGATCTACCTGTCGGCCGCGTTCGAGTGGCGGATGGCCGTCGCCGCGTTCGTGGCGCTGCTGCACGACATCGTGATCACCGTCGGCGTGTACGCGCTCACCGGCTTCCAGGTCAGCCCCACGTCGGTGATCGGTCTGCTGACCATCCTCGGCTACTCGCTGTACGACACCGTGGTGGTGTTCGACAAAGTCCGGGAGAATACCGCCGGCCTGCTCGCCACCGGCCGAAGTACCTACAGCCAGGCGGCCAACCTCGCGCTTAACCAGACCCTGGTCCGATCGATCAACACCTCGCTGACCGCGCTCCTTCCCGTCGCGTCGATTCTCTTCGTCGGCGCCGGGCTGCTCGGGGCCGGCACGCTGAAGGACCTGTCCCTGGTGCTGTTCGTCGGCATGCTGTCGGGTACCTACTCCTCGATCTGCATCGCCACCCCGGTTCTCGCCGACCTGAAGGAACGGGAACCGCGGTACAGGGAACTGGCCAAGCGGGTTGAGCTGCGCCAGTCTGGCGGGCGCGCCGCGCAGCGGGCGGCTGCCAGGGCGGACGAGGAGACCAGGCGTACCGCGGCCGCCGCGGGCAGCGGCGGCACCCGCGGTGCCGCTGCCGGGCTTGGCGGTGGTGCCGTTGCCCCCGCTTGCCGCCGCCGCGGTAAGCCGGGTCTCCTCGTCCGCCTTGGCAGCCGCCCGCTTGGCGGCGCGCCCGCCGGACTGGCGCAGCCCGACCTTCTTGGCCAGGTCCCTGTACTGCGGTTCCCGCTCCTTGAGGTCGGCGAGCACCGGGGTGGCGATGCAGATCGAGGAGTAGGTGCCCGACAGCATGCCGACGAACAGCACCAGGGACAGGTCCTTCAGCGTGCCGGCGCCGAGCAGCCCGGCGCCGACGAAGAGGATCGACGCGACGGGAAGCAGCGCGGTCAGTGACGTGTTGATGGACCGGACCAGGGTCTGGTTCAGCGCGAGGTTGGCCGCCTGGCTGTAGGTACTTCGGCCGGTGGCTAGCAGGCCGGCGGTATTCTCGCGGACCTTGTCGAACACCACCACGGTGTCATACAGCGAGTAGCCGAGGATGGTCAGCAGGCCGATCACCGACGTGGGGCTGACCTGGAACCCGGTGAGCGCGTAGACGCCGGTCGTGATCACGATGTCGTGCAGCAGCGCGACGAACGCGGCGACGGCCATCCGCCACTCGAACGCGACCGACAGGTAGACGACGATCACGATCAGGAAGATGATCAGCGCCTCGACGGCCTTGGTGGTGATCTGGCCGCCCCACGTCGGGCCGACCAGCTGGATGTTCATCCTGCTCGCCGGGATGCCGAACGTCTTCTCCAGCGCGGTGGC
>JASHXJ010000585.1 GCA_030043595.1 Trebonia sp. | reverse complement strand
GTGCCCGGAGCCGCCGGCCCGCTCACCGGCGCACCACCAGGGGGCGCCGCGTATACGGGGCGAGCGGCAGGTCGAGCGGCGCCACGCCGTCCCAGGCCACGACCGGGACGCCAAGCTCGCGCAGCGAGAAGCGGATTGCCTGCTGCTCCATCCGCCAGATCCGCCGCGCGATGACGTCGGCGTATGAGTACTTGGTCGGCGGCTCGGTGTTCAGCACGTCCACGACGATCAGCGAGAAGCCGCGCTCGCGCATGTCGCGCAGCGCCTCGACGAACCGCTGGTCGAGCAGCGGGCTGAACGCCACCACCAGTGCCCCGGGCGGCAGCGCGGCGCGTGGCAGCCGCCTGAACACGGCGCCGCGCGCCCATCCGGCGTCGGCGGAGAGCATCGCGTCGATGATCTTGTACACCTGCCGTCGCCCCAGCGACGGTGCCAGCCAGTGCGCGCCGCCCCACTGGTAGGTGATCACGCCCACCCGGTCGCGCGCGTCGAGGTAGGCGCGCGCCGCGCCCGCGGCCCCGCGCAGCCCCAGGTCCAGCGCGGACGAGCCGGGCTCGCCCACGTCCGAGGTCGCGTCGACGAGCAGCACGACGTCCTGGGAACGCTCGGCGGCGAACGTGTTCACCTGCAGGCGGCCGCGCCGTGTCGTGGCCGCCCAGTTGATCGCCCGCTGCCGGTCGCCGGGGACGTACTCGCGGACTCCGCTGAACTCGACCCCCTCGCCGGGCACCCGGGCGGAGTGCTCGCCGAGCCGGTTCGGCAGCCGGCTGAGCACGACCTTCGTGCGCTGGACGGCAGGCTGCGGGTAGCAGTCCACGGACGGCAGCGTGAACGAGACCCGGCCTTCGGCCAGCCGCCAGCGGTCATGCAGCACCAGGGCGACCGAGCCGAGCTGCCGCCTGCCCCAGCGCGGCACGCTGAACGTGAACCTGGCCGCCGGGCCGCTGGCTGCGGTCGCGCTGGCCGGATCGACGCCGCGCCCGGCCTGCAGTGTCCACCGCGCGTCGAACCGGTCGTCGCCGATGGCGACATCCACGGCCGCGAGCTCGCTCTCGTACAGCCGGTTGGCGGTCAGCCCGACCCGCACGCCGACCCGCGACGGCCGGGGAGGGCGCCCGGCGGCGAGCAGCAGCAGCGGCGGTGCCGCCAGGCCGGCCAGCTCCGGGCGCCGCGTGATCACCGCGAGCAGCATCCCCGCGGCGGCCAGGGTGAGCAGCCGCCGGGCATGCCGGGACGGCCGCCAGCTCACCGCAACCTCGTCGGTCCGCGCCGCGGAGGAGGCGAGGACGGGCAGGCGCCCCGCTCCGTTCGGGATGATGGGGGGCATTAGCCGGTGACGGCCGCGGTGCCGTGGCGGACCGCGGCCGGGTCGGTGCGCGGCGTCGGCACGGCGGCCAGCAGCCGGGCCACCACGTCGTCGGCGGAGACCTGCCGTACCCACAGTTCCGGCCGGAGCGTGACCCGGTGCGCCAGTGCGGGCACCGCGACCTGCTTGATGTCGTCGGGGACGACGTAGTCCCGCTGGTGCAGCAGCGCCTGGCCGCGGGCGAGCTGGATCAGCGCGAGGCCGCCGCGCGGGCTGGCGCCCACCTGGACCTGCGCGTCCTGCCTGGTGGCGGTGACGATGGCGACCACGTAGTCGAGCAGGTCCTCGCTGATCTCCACCCGCTCGAGCGACTCGCGCATGGCGAGCACCCCGGCCGCGTCCGTCACCGGGGTCAGCGCCACGTTCTCGGCCGCGCGCGCCACCCGGCGGCGCAGCATGTCCGTCTCGTCCCCGGCCGCCAGGTAACCCAGGCGCAGCCGCATCAGGAACCGGTCGAGCTGCGCCTCGGGCAGCTCGTACGTGCCCTCGTACTCGATCGGGTTGTCGGTCGCGAGCACCACGAACGGCGACGGCAGCGGGCGGGTCTGGCCGTCCACGCTCACCTGGCCCTCGCCCATCGCCTCCAGGAGCGCGGCCTGCGTCTTCGGCGGCGTCCTGTTGATCTCGTCGGCGAGCAGCAGCTGGGTGAACACCGGGCCGGGCCGGAATACCATCTCGGCGTTGCGCTGGTCATACAGCGGGGCGCCGATGACGTCCGACGGCAGCAGGTCCGGAGTGAACTGGATGCGCGCGAAGTCCAGGCCGAGCACCCGGGCGAATGACCGGGCGATCAGCGTCTTACCCAGGCCCGGCAGGTCCTCGAGCAGCACGTGCCCGCCCGCCAGGATGCCGATCAGCACCAGTTCCAGCGTGCGGCGGCGTCCGACGACCGCCCTTTCGAGCTCGTCGAGGATGGCCGCGGCCCTGCGCGCGGTCTCTTCCGGTGTCACAGCTGCTCCAATCGGTTGATGAGCCTAGCCAGCGTCCGGCGCGGGATGCCGGCCCTGTCCAGTTCGCGGCCTTCGGACTGTGCCTGCGCCGGGTCGACCCAGCGCCACAGTGCCTCGTCGCCGCGGCTGCGGCAGAAGGCCGCGCGGGCGGCGGCCGGCTCGGTGTACAGGTTGACGCTGTGGTGTTCCGCCAGCCGGGCGGCGAGCAGGTGCTCGAGGACCGGCCGCAGGTCAGCCTCGTAGAAGGCCCTGCTCGAGACGCTGGTGGCGACCACGAACCTGCGCTGCGCGTAGCCCGCGATCGCGCGGGCTACCTGCCTGTCCCTTGTGCGCCTGACCGACTGCGCGGCCGAGCGCGGCGCCAGGCCGCGCACCACGACCATGGTGAGCGCCGCGGCGGTGATCGCCACGGCCGCCACCCCGGGCCAGCCCGCGACCGCGCCGCCCGCGACCGCGGCCACGGCGACGGTGATGGCGGCGATCGTCAGTTCTGGCCGCGTGCCGCGCCAGGGGCTGGCGCGCTCGGCGTCGTCGGTGGTCACGGGCGGGAGCTTCACCGGCGGGAGGGTCACGGCACGACCTCCGCGCCAAGCTCGGCGGCCAGTTCGTCGAGCGCCTGGCTCGCCGCGTCACGCTGACCCGGCCCGAGCGGGTGGGTGGAAAAGCGCGCCTCGTAGAACAGCGCGGTCAGCCGCCCCGCCGCCGCGCCGCGCACGACGCCGGTGGCCACCGCACGGGACAGCAGCTCGTCGGGCGTGTCGGCCAGCCCCCGCGCCGTGCCGCGTTCGCCGAGTGTGCGCTCCATGGCCAGGTAGCAGGCGATGATCGCGGCGCGGGCGTCGTCGAGCTCGGCGAGCGCGGCCCGTCCCGACTCGACCGCTTCGCGCAGCTCCTCGGCGCCGACATCGCCGGCGAACAGGCCGGGCCGCGCGGCCTGCCGCAGCCGCGAGGCCCACCAGATGCTGACGACCACGGCCGCCACGAGCGCGAGCACGAGCAGTGCGTACAGGATCGGCCCGACGGGGATGTGCAGCGTTCCGCCGCCGCCGGCTGCCGGCTTCGGCGGCGGCTTGGCGCGCAGTCGCGAGGGTGGCACGACCACCGGGTGCGGCTTGATCAGGAAATGCAGGTTCAGGTTGGCGATCAGCGCGGCGGCGACCGCAAGCATGCCGCAGCCGAGCACCCACTTGAGCGCGAAGCGCAGCCCGGCCGGCACGCCGATCTCGTCGCTGGCCTCGGCGAGCGGCCGCTGCTCGGCCTCGCGGCGCGCGGTGGCGTCCAGGCGCATTGTGACCACGAGCAGCACGCCGAGCACGACCTCGAGCGCCAGGCCGATCGCGACGCCGTCGGCGCGCAGCGGCCCGTTCCAGCGCGGTACCGCGACTGCGCCGCGCAGCCCCGCGATCGCGACCGCGATCAGCAGGGCCAGCGGAAGCAGGCGGGCAAGCTGCTGCCGGGCTGTCATCGCGTCGCGCTCCTCAGCGTTCCTGCCGCGTAATGGGGGCTCATCTGCGCAAAACCATACCCGCCTGCCTCGCGCGCCCGGCATGTGGCGGGCTCCGATAATCCCCGCGTATTCCTGTGCGGGCTCTCGCCGCCGACGGCGCCCCCGCAACGTGCGCGCCCGCGCGCCCGCTCGCCTATCCGACGTCCTGCGCGGTGGCGGCGACGCGTTCGACGGTACTGCGCACCTCCGGGCTCATCAGCTGCAGCAGCGGCGCCGCGGCATCCTGGAGCCGGCCGACCGCGTCCCCGAAGGCCTCGCGCGGCGCGGGGGTCCCCGGCTCGGCTGCCTCGCCCGCCAGGCCGTCCATCGTCGCGAGCGTTCGTGCCAGCACGCCGCCAAGGTACTGGGCCTGCTCGAGGAAGTGCCGCGCGACGCGGTCGTCGATGAGCACAGGCGCGCCGACGAGCAGCATCATCATGTACGTTCTGAACTCATCGGACGCGGCGTCGCG
>JASHXJ010000584.1 GCA_030043595.1 Trebonia sp. | reverse complement strand
CAAGACGGGCGGCGCGCTGCGCCGCGAGGTCGAGGACCTGACCGACCGGCTCGCGGCCGGGCCGGTCGAACGGCTGGGCTCGACCGGCGTCGAGCGCGCGATCGAGCTGGCCGCGCCGGTCAGCCGCCACCTCATGGACACCGGGGTCATCCCCGTGCCGAACCCGATCGGCGTGCCCCGGCCATGAGCGCGACGGTTGACCTGGCTCCTGATGAGCTGCCGGCCGGGCCGGCCCCTATGGTGCGGCAGGTCCTTGTGCTGCGGCAGGCTGCGGAGCGCGACCGTGCGGCGCTGACGGAGATGTTCGGGCGCTAACGCGCAAAGATATGACAGATCCGGAAATAGCCGAACGAACCGTTGGGCGCTTCCGTTGTGATTGTTAGGAACGATCGCTCCCGCCCGTCGTGAGGGGTTCCCATGTGCAACCAGAACGAATGGATCGTGCGCGAGGCCTTCCTCGCTTACCGCCGCGGCGATATCGCGCGGGTGATGGAGCTGGTGGCCCCGGACCTGGAGTGGTCCCACCTCGACAGCGGATTCCGGGCCGACCGCGAACCGGAGGCCGACGGGGGCCGGGCCGAACTCGAGCAGGTGCTCGCCCTGGGCGACAAGGTGATGGTCGTGCTGCGGACCCCCGGTGCCGGCCAGGACCAGCACGGGCAGGCCGACGGCCGGACCTACGGGGTCCTCACGGTCAGCGCCGGGGTGATCGCGGCGCTGCATACCTGCCGTGACCGCGTTGAGGCGCAGGAGCTAGCCGGCATCTCCTGAGCCTTCTTCCAGGACCGCCCGCCGCCGTACATCGCCTTGCCCTAAATCGCTTTGCCGTGGCCGCCGGCCGCGTGTAGCGTCCGCGCGTGGGGCATATCGAGGTGGCGCACGTCAGCTACGTCCTGCCAGACGGGCGGGTGCTGCTCGATGACGTCAGCTTCCGGATCGGCGAAGGCGTCACCGCCGCCCTCGTCGGCCCGAACGGGGCCGGGAAGACCACCCTGCTGCGCATGGTCGCCGGCGACATCGAACCGCAGTCGGGCGTGATAACAGCAACAGGCGGGCTTGCCGCCATGCGGCAGTTCGTCGGCGGCCCGGCCGCCAAGGACGCCATGGTCCGTGACCTGCTCCTGTCCGTCGCCCCGCGGCGAGTCCGGCAGGCAGCCAGGCGCCTCGACGACGCCGAACTGGCCATGATGGAGCTCGACGACGAGCCCGTCCAGCTCAGCTACGCCCGGGCCCTCAACGAGTACAGCGAGGCGGGCGGCTACGACGCGGAAGTGCACTGGGACGAGTGCTGCGTCGCCGCCCTCGGCAAGCCCTACGACGAGGTCCGCTGGCGCGGGGTGAGCACGCTGTCCGGCGGCCAGCAAAAGCGCCTGGTCCTTGAGTCGCTGCTGCGCGGCGCCGAGTCCACGCTGCTGCTCGACGAGCCGGACAACTACCTCGACGTGCCCGGCAAGCGCTGGCTGGAAGACCAGCTGAGAGCCACGAGCAAGACCGTGCTCCTCGTCAGCCACGACCGCGAGCTGCTCGGCGCCTGCGCGCAGCGGATCGTCACCGTCGAGGACGGGCACGCGTGGGTGCACGGGGGCGGGTTCGGCGGCTACGCCCAGGCGCGGCAGGACCGCATCGACCGGCTGGCGGAACTGCGCCGCCGCTGGGACGAGGAACGCGAGAAGCTGAAGGAACTCGTCCGCGCCTACCGGCAGAAGGCCAGCCACAACTCCGACATGGCCTCCCGGCTGCAGGCGGCCGTGACCCGCCTGCAGAAGTTCGAGGACGCGGGCCCGCCGGAGATCCCGCCCCGCGAGCAGCACATCCGCGTCCGGCTGAAAGGCGGCAGGACCGGCAGGCGCGCCGTGGTGTGCGAGGAACTGGCCGTGGCAGGGACCACGCGTCCGTTCGGAGCGGAAATCTGGTTCGGGGACCGGGTCGCTGTGCTCGGCGGGAACGGGAGCGGGAAGTCGAGCTTCCTGCGGCTGCTGGCGGGCGAGCCCCTCCAGCACGAGGGCAGCGCACGGCTCGGCGCCCGGGTGGTGCCGGGAATGTTCGCGCAGACGCACGCGCGGCCCGACCTGGACGGCCGGACGCCGCTGGAGATCCTGATGACCTCCCACGCGCTGCTCGTCAGCGAGGCGATGGCGGCGCTGGCGAGGTACGAGCTGACCGGGTGCGCGAAGCAGGTGTTCGGCACGCTGTCGGGAGGCCAGCAGGCCCGGCTGCAGATCCTGTTGCTCGAGCTCGGCGGCGCGACGCTGCTGCTGCTCGACGAGCCGACCGACAACCTGGACGTGCCGAGCGCGGACGCGCTGCAGGCCGGGCTCGAGGCTTACGAGGGCACGGTACTCGCCGTCACGCACGACCGCTGGTTCGCGCGGTCGTTCGACCGGTACCTGGTCTTCGGCTCCGACGGCGCGGTCAGGGAGTCTGCCGAGCCCGTGTGGGATTAATTCATTGATCCCGAACGAGGGGTGGCGGCTCACCAGAGCAACCGATACTATACCGGGTATGCTACGCAGTTGAGTAGGCAGTATGCTACCGCGTCGGAGGCATTGCGATGAGTGTCAGGCACGCCCTGCTGGCCCTGCTCAGCGAGGGCCCGAAGTACGGTCTGCAGCTGCGCGAGGAGTTCGAGGCGCGCACCGGGGAGGTGTGGCCGCTGAACGTGGGCCAGGTCTACACGACCCTGCAGCGGCTGGAGCGCGATGGCCTCGTGGCGGCGGCCGGGACCGCGGTGGCAGCCGAGCCGGACGGCGGCGGGGACCAGCCCGCGGGGCATGACCCGCTCGGCGGCGCGCCCGGCGCGCCGCAGAAGGCCTACCGGATCACCGAGGCCGGGTCGGCGGAGCTGGCCGAGTGGCTGCGCGTGCCGCCGGACCTCAGCTCCCCGCCGCGCGACGAGCTGGTCATGAAGGTGCTCATCGCCGTCTCGGTGCCGGGTACCGACGTGTACGAGGTCATCCAGGTGCATCGCCGGTACCTTGTGCAGCTGATGCAGGAGTGGACCCGGCTGAAGGAGGACGACGACGGGTCCGATCTGGCGTTCGCGCTCGTGGTGGACGCCGAGCTGATCCGCCTTGACTCGGTGGTCCGCTGGCTGGATGCGGCGGACGGGCGGCTGCGGCGGGCCGCGGCGGACGGCTGGACGCCCGCACGGGCGGCGCGGGCGACGATGTCGGCCCTGGCCCGCCGGCGCCGGATGGGGG
>JASHXJ010000583.1 GCA_030043595.1 Trebonia sp. | reverse complement strand
CTCCGCCGCCCTGTCAAGGTCGCAGGTCTGCCCGCCCAGGCCGTCCGGGCCGGCCATCGCCCCCAGCAGCACCGGGTCGATATCGGCGGCCTCGCCCAGGGTGATCATCACCGGCGGGGCCGCCAGGTCCTCCCCGGCGGGGATCTTCTCCCGGCCCGCCTCGACGTCGGCCAGGAACCGGGCCAGGTCAGCGTCCGCGTCCCAGTCATCGCCGGGCAGCAGCGGCGGCTGGCCGCCGTCGCGCTTTCCGGGGCCGGGGGGCGGGGCTGCTGCCATGACCGGGACCCTCCGTTCGGATGGGCGGGGGATGATCTGACCTGATGCGAACATTATATCGCCCGTGTACGACAATCGACGCCACCCCGAACGCGTTTTCCAAGATCTTTTTCGAAGAATCTGCTCGTACTCACGAAACACGGAGGCACTGACGGATCGCCAGGCTGGCCGCCGATAAGTACCCGTGTGACCCGGTAGCAGGCTGCCGGTGGGTGCGACCCCCCGAGCGGCGCGTGGGACGTCGGCTGGCAGAAAACCGCGTGGGAGGTCGGCCGCCAGAAAACAGGGCCGTGCCTGGTGCCGACGATCGCCTGCGCCATGCGGGCAGATCGTCAGCCGAAGCGGCGTAACTTCTGCACCCGGGCGGACCTGGGCGTCGGGGCTTGCCGTCGGACGGCGTGGCCAGGCGTACGACAGCCATCCGGACGTCTGTCGTCCTCCGGCGGGACCAGCATGCCGTCGGCGTCGTAGACGATCGCTCCGGCGGCGCGCAGGGCGGCGCAGCTGGCCTTGTAGTGATGGCCGCAGAGCAGCAGGTCCGCTGGGATAGGACGTCCGGGACCTGGCGGCATCATGACCGTGACCACCGGCCGGGCCGGGCAGCAGCAGGCACGGTCGGCGAGTGTGAGCGGCTTGCCCGGCCCCGGCAGCTCCTCGGCGAGCCACACGGGGTCGGCGCCGCTGCTGTGCGCGAACAAGCTCTTCATGTGACAAGCCTTACAAAGTGCCCGAGCTTCGGTTAGGGCCAGAGGTCCCGCGGCCAGCCGTCCATCGGCTCAGCAGACTGCCGGTCCTTCGGGCGCGGCGGGCGCGGCAGGAGCGGCAGGAGCGGCAGGAGCGGCAGGAGCGACAGGGGCGGGCACGGCAGGAGCGGCGGCGGACTGAGCGAGGTCGAGGCGGCCGGCGGTGACGTCGGCGGCGACATCGGTGAGCTTGCGGTTGTTATCCCTGGCGTAGCGGCGCAGCACGGCGAAGGCCTCGTCCACGGTCATGTGCAACCGCTCGGCGAGGAAGCCCTTGGCCTGCTCGATCACGATCCGGCTGTTCAGGGCGGTCTGCAGCTGTTCGGCGATGACCTCGCCGCGCAGCAGGGCGCGCTGGTGCACGATCCCGATTGTGGCGGCGTCCGCTAGCGCCTGGCCCAGCGCGATTGTGTCGGCATCCAGCGGCTCTTCCCCGGTGCAGAACAGGTTCAGCGCGCCGAGCCGCTGCTCGCGCAGCCGCATCGGGAGCGCGTACACCGCGGCGAACCCGGCCGCGCGGGCCGCGGCGGTGAACTGCGGCCAGCGCGGGCTGGCGTCGGCCAGTTCGGTGCACGCCACCGAGCGGCCGTGCAGGTAGGTCTCCAGGCAGGGACCCTCGGCGTTCTGCAGCTGGGACAGTTCCAGCAGCCGGGCCTGCTCGGTGGAGGCGGCGACAAGGTTCAGAACGCCGTGGTGGTCGGCGAGCATGACCCCGCAGGCGCTGACCCCGAGCAGCTCGGCGCAGCGGGCAGCGAGCCGTGCAAGGAAGTCAATGATGTCGAAGTCGGTCACCAGGGTGTCGGTCAGCTCGATAAATGCCTCCCGCACCCGCCGGTCCGTGGCGGCCATCACTCCTCCTTCCCGGGTGCGCTGCGGTCCAGGCGCACCCGGCGGGCCACCACGTCCGCGGCCAGGTCGGTGACCCGGCGGCCGCGGGTGTACGCGTGGGCGCGCAGCGCGGCTAGCGCATCGGACATGCTGACTCCCAGCTGCGCGGCCACCATGCCGGTGGCCTGGTGCACCTGCGCGTGGCGCGTGCTGAGCGTGGCGTCGGCCAGGCCGCCCGGGCCGGGGGCGATTCCGCCGCGCTCATCGAGCGCGAGCACCAGCACCGCGTCGGCGAGCACAAGACCGTCGGCCACCTCCTCTGGGGACAGCGGCCCGGCCTGCAGCCGGTACACGCCCAGGACACCGATCAGCGCCGCGCCCAGCGCCACCGGGAAGGCGAACAGCCCGCGCACCCCGCGGCCCGCAGCCGCGGGGGCGAACGCAGGCCACCGGCGCTGCGCGGCGGCCCAGGTCACATCCGGCACTAGCACCGGGCCGCGTCCGGCGGCAGCGTCCACGCACGGACCCTGCCCCAAGGTGAACTGCAGCTCCTCGAGCTCTTCGGCCGCCGGGGCGCTGGCGAGCACCGGCTCCCGCGGCGCGCCCTCGCGAGTCACCGACAAACCCGCCCCTGCCGCGGCCAGCACGTCGGAGCAGGCGAGGACGGCATGCCGCAGCGACACCGCCGCGCCCTCCTGCCGGGCACATGCGCTGATCGCGGCCCACACGTGGGCACTGCGCGCTCGCTCCACGCCGCATATCCTCCCCATGCCAATCCCAGCACACCTGCGGGCACGGGGACAGAGACCTTCGGCCCGCAAGGGGGCGGTGCCGCGGCGTTGCCTGCCACGGCTGGGTCTTGCGGGATATTCGTGGCCGTTGCGCGCAGTCCTCATTGCCGGGCGCGGCTGGCGTCCGTCTCCTGGGCCGGACGTCGTGATCGTATATCGACCAGGGTGGCGGGGTCCGGTGCCGCCGCTTCGGGCGGCGCCTGCACGGCGAGCATCAAGTGCCGCAGGTCTCTGATTGCCTCGTCAAGTTCGGTGACGGCATGCTGCAGCCGTCCCGCGGCGGGTCCGTCACCGGCCAGCGCGAGCGCGAAATGCAGGTCAAATCCTGCGCGGAACAACCGGCTGGCAATCGCCTGGCCAAGCGCGGCGGCGTCGTTATCCCGCCCGGTGTCCGGTGATTGCCCGGCGGGCGGGGGTGAGGGGCTAAAGCCTGCAGCCCGGGCTGGATCAGCCTGCGGGGCATCAGTCATGGCGAATTCCGGAGCCTTCCTTCCTGGCGATGGCGTGCCGTCAGGGTCCGGAACAGCTCCGCCCGGCCGCCGCGCCCCACGCGGGCAGACCGTAGGGTTCAAGAGTAAAACTGGCGGCACCGGGTGCCTAGGCTCGGTCGGCTATTGGCCCCGAAATTTTCGGCGGGACCAGTCAGGCCCGCCGTCAGCTGAACGGCGTCCGCGGCCGCCGCTGCAGCTCGCCGTCGACGTAGACGTCCACCTTCTCGTCGTAGAAGCACGCCAGTCCGGCGATCTTCTGGCTCTCCGGCAGCGGCGCCCGGTAGGTCCACACGAGGTCTGTGTGCACGCCCTGACCGGTGTCCACCGACCAGTAGCTCGCTGTGCCCTTGTACGGGCAGTGCGTCTGGGTGTCCGAAGGATGCAGCAACTCGGTCCGCAGGTCGCTGAGCGGCAGGTAGTAGCGCGGCGGCAGGCCGGTCTCGAACAGGATGTGCGGCCGGACGGAATCGGCGACGGTCATGCCGTCGACCTCCACCCGGACATGCCGGGAGCTGGCGAGGATGTCCACTCGCTTATACGGGTCCCGCGGATGCGTATAGACCGGCTCGTCTTCCTCGAGCCATTCGTCCATCGCGGCCCAGTCGAACCGGACCAGGTCGTGCAGCGCCTCGAGCGGCGAGTGCTGGTACCGTTTGGCCGCGCTCTCCGCGGTCACGTCCGCCACCCGGACGTCGAAGATCTCCGCGTCGCCGCGGCTCGGTGAGTGCTCGGTCTTGCCGGTCGGCGCGAGTTCCGCGGCAACGTCCGCGAGCGGCACGTAGTACGCGGGGTAGTAGGGGGTCTCCCATACCAGGACCGGGTGCCGGGTGTCGGCCACTAGCCGGCCGGCCAGGTAACAGCGGACCCGCTTCGCGCCGTGCTCGACTCGTACCGTCCCGCGTGTGTTCTCCTGCATAGCAAGCCTCCGCTACCCACGCTACCTGCAGGGGGCCGGGACCGGAACGGGCACCAGCCGCCACCCGGTCGCGGGCGGCAGGGGCTCGGCGAAGTAGAGCAGGTCACCGCTGACGGCCAGCAGCTGGCCCTGGCTGAGGCTGGTGACCGGGAGCGGGGCGAGCTGGCGGCCCGAGTCCACGGCGGCGCAGTAGTTCCTGGCGGGTCCGCCGGCCTCGTACTCGGTCACCCAGAGCAGGCCGTCGGCGACCCGCGCGGTCAGGTCGTTGGGCCCGGAGGCCTGGCGTGCCCCGGAGGGCGCCATCGTGGCGGCGGAAAGCCGCTCGGCAAAGGCGGACATGCCAGTGATCTCCGTGATCCAGACGCCAGAGCCGGCGAAGCCGTCGATCACCGCGGCCTGGGCACCGGCGGCCGGGTGCGAGGCGAGCAGCGCGCCGGTCTGCGGGTTCCGCAGCTGGACCGCCCCCGTGTATCCCTGCTCGCTCACGACGAGAGCCGAACCGTCCGCGCTCGCGCCCACGTTGGACATGTAAGTCCCGAGCGGGACGACCGCCGTCGTTTCCACCGAGGACGGCGACACTCGCAGCAGCCGGTCGCCGCCGTCTAGCCACAGCCAGCCGCCAGCGTAGGCCGCGTTCGCGTTCTCGGCGTACCGGCTCGGGCTGAACCTCAGCTCACCGGTCACCATGAGCGTGACCGGGTCCAGGCGCAGCAGCAGGTCGCCCAGCGAGGTCGAGTCGGTCACCCAGATCGACCCGGCCGCGAACAGCGGGGTGCCGACGAATCCCGGGCTGAAGGTGTTCGTCGCGGCGACCTCGCCGGTGCCCATGTCGATCCGGGCCAGCACCATCGGCGGCGGCCCGGAGGCTCCGGCCCGCGGCACGTCCCAGCTCATGTACCAGCGGCCGCCGGCTTGCGTCAGCGTGGGGCTGTCGCCGGGAATCTCGCTGAAGACATCCGATCCGGCGGGGGAGGACGGCCCCGGCTGCTGCGGCGCGGAGCCTGCCGTACGCGCGGTCGTGCAGGCGGTCGCGCAGAGGATCAAGGTCACGAGCGCGGCTCGCGCCGCCGGCCGGATGCCCACACCTCTTAGACAGCGGCGGTGCCCCGCCGGTTGCTCCGCGGCCGGGGATGTCGCGCGGATCAGTCCAGAGCTAACCCAGAAGAAACGCACTGGACCCGCACCGTCCCGCGGTACACGCGCGCCGCGAACCTGCGCCTAACGGCGCAATCGGCGGGCGCGCGTTGAGGGCCGCGACGTCCTGCAGGGACGTGGCCCGGTAGGCGTCCCGCAGCGCCGCGAGCTCGGCGGCGCTCAGGACATCCTCGATCCGCTCGAAGCCGTCCGGCGCGCGGGCACTCACCATGTCCAGCACGGCGTCGACGGGCATGGCGCGGTTGGCGAGCACGATCGCGTTGACCGTCGCGAGCCGCTCCGCCTCGTAGGCGGCCAGGCCCGCCTCGGCATCGGCAGCCGCCGAGAGGCAGCGGGCCAGCACCCGGGCGTCGACGATCGCCTGCGAGCCGCCGTTGGACCCGATCGGGTACATCGGATGCGCCGCGTCTCCCGCCAGCGTCACCCGGCCGCGCCCCCACCACGGCAGCGGGTCCCTGTCCACCATCGGGTACTCGAGGATCTCCGGTGACCGGGTCATCAGCGACGGGATGTCCAGCCAGTCGAACGTCCAGTCCGCGAAATGGGGCAGCGCCTCGGCGAGCCGTCCCTCCTTGTTCCAGTCCGGTCGTACCGGCGGCACTGAGCCGCCGACCATCGCCTCGGCCGCCCAGTTGATCAGCACGCGGCCCGGCTCCGCGCGGGCGATCGGATAGGCGACGAACTTGACCGACGTCGTGCTGCCCGTGATGGCGACGGTGGAGCCGGACAGGAAGGGCGGGCCTTCCGTCATGCCGCGCCAGAGCATCACGCCGCTCCAGTTCGGCGGCGGCTCGTCCGGGTGCAGCTGGGCACGCACCGCCGAGTACAGGCCGTCCGCGCCGATGAGCACGTCGGCCTGAGCAGAAAAGCGGGGTCCGTTCGGCCGAGAAGAAAGCAGCACCTCGACGGCGCCGTCACGTTCCGTGAAGCCGGTCACCGCCGTCCCTGTCCTTACCGCCGCCGGCCCGAGCCGTGAGCGGACCGCGGCCAGCAGGATCATCTGCAGCTCGCCGCGGTGGATGGAGTACTGCGGCCACGCGTAGCCGAGGCCGCGGCCGCGCGGCTCGCTCCAGATGAAGCCTCCGTGCCGGTCGAAATGCGCCTGCTCCGACGTCTCGATGCCGGCCGCCTCGAGTTCGGGGCCAAGGCCCAGCTCGGTGAGCTCGCGGACCGCGTGCGGCAGCAGGTTGATGCCGACGCCCAGCGGCCTCAGCTCCGGCGCGGAATCCACCAGGTCCGCCGCGATGCCCGCCGCGTGCAGGCTGAGCGCCGTCGTCAGGCCCGCGATCCCCGCTCCGGCGATGAGTACCCGCACCCCACGACAGTAGACGCGCCCGTCACGGCGTGGGAAGGCGTGTGCGCGGGTAAATCAGTCAATCACTGGGGGACACGATGATCGTGACGATTGTTGGTGCCGGACAGCTGGGGGAGGGAATAGCCGTCCGCATCCTGGCAGGCGGGCACAAGCTGCGGCTCACCGACAGGGAGCCGGGCAAGGCCGAGGCGCTCGCGGCCAGCCTGATCGACGCCACGGCGGGCGGCGTCGCGGAAGCGATCGCGGGCGCGGACGTGGTGGTGCTCGCGCTGCCCTACCCGGCTGGCCGCCAGGTGGTCCGTGACCAGGGCGCCGCGCTGTCCGGGATGACGGTGGTCGACACCTGCAACCCGGTGGACTTCTCCACATTCGACTCGCTGCTGACCAGCCCGGGGATGTCCGCCGCCGAGGAGATCGCGGAAGCCAACCCGGCGGCGCGCGTGGTCAAGGCCTTCAACACCACGTTCGCGTCCACCCTGGTCGCGGGGCAGGTCGCCGGCCTTCCCCTCGACGTGTTCCTGGCCGGCGACGACCCGGACGCCAAGGACAAGGTGGCCGTCCTGGCGCGGGACAGCGGGCTGCGGCCGCTCGACACCGGGCCGCTGCGCCGCGCGCGCGAGCTCGAGGCGTTCCAGCTGCTGCACATGACTCTGCAGGGTCCGCTCGGGCTGGACTGGAGCAGCGCGATCAAGCTGCTGCCCTTACTTCGGTTCCGCCGGATCCTTATCCCGAACGGACCGTGGCGTCTCTTCCCCCGCAGCGTCGCCTGGCTGCGTGGGCTTCAGTCGGCTGGCTAGCCCGGCGAGCGCGGCGATGATCTCGGCTAGCGCGGCGGGATCGGTCTCGCCGAGCGCTTGCGCGAGCTCCGCGCCGACCGGGGCATCGGCGGAGTCCGCCAGCCTGTGCGCATGCCCGTCGGCCGGCCGGACCAGGGTGCGCCTGCCGTTGTTCGGGTCAGGTCCCGTTTCGAGCACGCCCTGGCCGCGGAGCCGGGCGACGGATTCGGACACGTAGCTCTGCCGCAGGCCCGTCCGGTCGGCGATCTCGCCGATCGAGGTGGCAGGGTGCCCGAACACGTCGGCCCGCACCATGAAAACCCCGACGGGGACCGATGACTCCCCGCGCTGGCCGAGCTGGCCGTGCGCGCGCAGCGCCGCCACGCCGATCCTGGTCAGCCGGCCGCCAAGGACGATGAGCTCTCGCGCGGTCAGGCTCGGCTGGTTCGCGCTCATATCGGCAACGATACATCGCTGGCGATGCGTCCCCGTCAGCGTCTTCGCAGTGCGGGGTTACGATCCCCGCCGGCGCGCGAACCCGCGGCCGGCGGAACGGAAGTTACCAGGAGCCGCGGGCGCGGATTCCGGTCTCTTCGGCCCATCGGCGGACCGCGGCTAGCGGCGCGATGGATTCGGGGACGTCGGGGTGGGCCGCCAGATACTTCCCTTTGATGCTCTTCAGGTAGCCCGCCACGGTCAGCGCGGTGATCGACATCAGGGCCGCCGCCTCCTTGTGGCTGCAGCCC
>JASHXJ010000582.1 GCA_030043595.1 Trebonia sp. | reverse complement strand
CAACAATTCGTTATTCTCATGCGGATACAAGTGATAGAAGGGGAAGCGATGACACCTGACTTCGATATACCAGAAACCGTGCTTTACCGATGGCCGACCGCGAGTACCCCGTCTCCGGCTTTCCCGACCGGCCCCAGGGCCAGAGGGTGACCTCCGCTACTGCCTGGACGGAAGTCTGCCAGCACCCCACCCATGCGGACCTAATCGGACCAGCCCAGACCCCATCACGGGCAGCACAGGACCGCGTTGCGCTTGACGCGATCATCGTGCCCGCATCCCGGCCAGCCGAGAACCTCGAGACCGCTATCGGACTGGCCGAAGCCGCGAACTGCCACCTTGTACTACTGTGCAGTTTCCTCGCCGACACCGCCGACGTGCGCGCCCGACTGGCGAAGCGGTCGTTCCACGCGGCCACGGTCATCCAGGTCCCGGCGAATTACCGGCACAGGTACTTCGAATTCATGACCACGCACTGGGTCAGCACGGGCCCGGCGCGGGTAGTGTGCGCCGCTCGTCATAGCGACCTCAGTATCAAGCGGAACATCGGCCTGGTCCTGGCACGCATGCTCGGCTGGCAGCGCGTCCTCTTCCTGGACGACGACATCCGGAATGTCTCCGCGGCGGCACTCGCCGGAACCGTGTCACTGCTGGGGACTGCAGGTCGCCGCGGCGTCGCGTACCGAACCGCCGGCATGACCATCAACGGCTTCCCGGACAATTCAGTGGTCTGCCACGCCCGCCGGTGCGTAGGCGAAGATCAGGACGTCTTCGTTACCGGGTCGGTCCTGGCAGTAGACTGCGGCGCTCCCTTCGGGTTCTTCCCCGACATCTACAACGAGGACTGGCTGTTCTTCTACCAGGACGCCGCCGAAGATCGGCTGGCCAGAACCGGGTTCCAGGCGGAGCAGCTGCCTTACGATCCGTTCGCCTATCCGCAGCGAGCGGCGGCACAGGAATTCGGGGATGTCATTGCCGAGGGACTCTACGCACTGCTGCACAGCAAGCTAGGGGTGGGGTCCGCGGACCACGAGTACTGGCGCATGTTCCTGGCGGACCGGAATCGCGTGCTCGATGAGATCCTCCGGCGCTTGCCCAGCCTGCCACAGCGCCGGGAGGACATAGAAAAAGCGATGACGGGCGCGCGGGAAAAGCTCAATGAGATCCGGCCGGACATGTGCGTGGGGTATCTCAATGCCTGGCAGAGCGATCTCGAACGGTGGGAGCGCTTGCTAGCGAAGCTTCCGCGCACGGATTCCATCAGGGAGGCAGTGGACGAACTGAGGCTTCCGATGGCGTTCTGGGCGACCCTCGTAACCCCGGCCAGAAACCTTTCCCCTCTAGGATCCTCGGCCGTGGCCGCATAGGCTCGTGTCGTTGGAGCGCCGGGGCCTGAGAGCCGCCTGCCGCTATTCCGGTTGAGCGGCGAGCGCTCCAAATGGCTGTCAGGACGGAGCGTGCATGTCGGGGAACCGGTTCAACCTGGATCCCCTGTTGCTTCGGTTGCTCGCGTTCGTGTGCGCGCTGGTCCTGGTCGACACGGTCTTCTTCACGGCGCTCACCCCGCTGCTGCCGCATTACGTACATGCGGCCGGCCTGTCCAAGGCAGACGCGGGCATCCTCGTCGCCGCCTACCCGGCGGGGACGCTGGTGGGCGCGCTGCCGGGCGGGGTGCTCGTCGCCCGGCTCGGGGACCGGGCGGCGGCACTGCTGGGCCTAGTGCTGATGAGCGGGGCGACGCTGATCTTCGGCTGGTCGTCGGCTGCCGCCGTGCTTGACGCCGCGCGGTTCGTCCAGGGCGTCGCAGGCGCGTGCACCTGGGCCGCGGGCCTGGCCTGGCTGGCGACAGCGGCCCCGGAAGAACGGCGCGGCGAACTGCTCGGCACGGCACTCGGGGCGGCGGTGATCGGCGCGCTGTTCGGGCCCGTGGTCGGCGCGGTCGCGAACGCGGTGGGCACCGGGCCGGCATTCTCGGCCGCCTCCGTCGCGGCCGCGGTCCTGATCGCGGCGGCGTTCACCATCCCTTCCCCGCGTCCGGACGCCCCGCAGCGCCTGCGTGCGGCGCTGCCAGCGCTGCGCGACCCCCAAGTCGCGATGGGCATGTGGCTGATGGGGCTGGCTGGCATGGCCTTCGGCGTGGTCGACGTGCTGGCTCCGCTGCGGCTCGCCCAGCTGGGCGCGACCGGGACCGTCATCGCCGCGACGTTCCTGTGCTCGGCGCTGGTCGAGTCGGCGCTTTCGCCGGCCGCGGGACGTCTGTCCGACCGGTTGGGCGCGTCCCGGCCGCTCATGGTCTCCCTCGGCGTGGCGACGGCGGTGAGCGTTCTCATCCCCACGATGCCCGCGCTGCCGCTGCTGATCGGCGTCCTTGTGGCCGGCCTGCCGTTTTACGGCTCGATCTTCGCCCCCGCGTCGGCCATGGTCAGCGCCGGCGCCCACCAGCTAGGGCTCAACCAGGGAATAGCCTTCGCGCTGTCCAACCTCACCTGGGCCGCCGGGCAGGCCATCGCTGCATCGGGGAGCGGCGCGCTGGCAGAGGCCACCTCGGACCTCGTCCCGTACACGCTGCTGGCAGTCGTGTGCCTGGCGACAGCGACCCGGCTGGTGCCGCGAGCCCGGGCGCGAACGCGGGCGACCGGGGAGACGGCCGGGACCGTTGGGGATGAAAGGGTCTAGTCCGCAAGCCTGCTGGGCTGGCCGCCGACGATTACCGGCGGCTGTCCATGACCGAACGGACCGCCGGGACAACGACCGGGCCGGCTGCCGCCAGCGCCGCGAGCAGCCCGATGAAGGCGGCCCAGCCCCAGCCCACCCCCTCGTTCCCGTAGGGTATGTCGGCGAACGCGATCACGATCAGCAGCAGCTGCAGGCCCGTGCCCACGAGCAGCAGCGGAGCGTGCGCGACGGGGAGGCGGACCGGGGGTTCCGCCCAGCCCGCCCGCATGATGAGGTACGCGAGCAAGGCAAGGGCCACGACGAACTCCAGCCACAGCCAGCCGTGCAGGCCTGTGCCGCTGAAACTGTAGCTTCCCAGGCCATCGCCCAAGTTGACGCTGTACCAGGGCAGCCAGATCGAGATCATCGCGATCAGGGTCGCGCCGGCGACTACCTGGTCCGTACCGGTCAGCCGCTTCAGGTCGAGCTGGAAGGGGCCAGCCGCCCCGGCTGGCCGTGGCTGGTGCTGGCCGCCGGGCTGCGGGTATCCGCCAGGCTGCTGGCCTGGCGGCGGGTACTGGCCTGGCGGCGGGTACTGGCCAGCGGGCTGGTATTGCCCGGCGGGGGGGTACTGACCGGCTGGGGGGTACTGACCGGCGGGCCCGCCCGGGCCGGGCTGCCCGTATTCGCCGGGCGCGCCATAACCAGCGGAGGGGCCGCCGCTAGGCGGGCCGTATTCGCTGGGCGCGCCGTAGCCGGCGGAAGGGCCACCGTAACCGACAGGCGTACCCTGGCCGGGCGGCGGCATGTAGCCGCCATCGGCACCGGGTGCCTGCACCGGCGCGAGCTGCGCGCCGCACGAGGCGCAGAACGCCGAACCAGGCTGATTCGTCGCCTGGCACTGGGGACAGTTCATCGCTGAACCCTCCAAAAGAGTCTCGGGAAATGTTCTTATCCGCGGACAGGATCCGATGACCGCCTCGTTCTGCCGTCACCGAGGACCGTCCGTGATGAAGGGTTCAGTTGTTGAGCCTGCTGAGCGTTCGGGGTTCACCGTGGTCGTGCTCCTCCTGCCCCATGATCACCGTCAGCTCCTGATCATGGGGCAGGTCGGCTTAGTCAGCTGACCACCGGCGCTACTGGCGGCGGCTGTCCATGTACGAACGCACCGCGGGCACGACGACCGGGCCGGCCGCCGCTAGCGCCGCGAGCAATCCGATGAAGGCACCCCACGCCCATCCGACAGAGACGCCCGCGTAGCCGTCACTGGACGGCACGTCGAAGAACGCGATCAGGATGAGGAGGAGCTGCAGGCCGGTCGCGGCGAGCAGGACCGGCGCGTGTGCGACCGGCATCTTGAACGGAGGCTCTTCCCACCCGGCGCGCATCACGAGGTAGGCGAGGATGAGCAGGTCGAGCACGAACACCAGCCAGAGCCAGCCGTGCGCGGTCGTCCCGCTGCCGGTCGCGCTTTCGGTCGCCCCCAGCACGGTGACCGAGACGCTGAACCAGGGGAGGAAGATCGAGATGAGCACGATCAGGCTCGCGACGCCGACGATCTGGTCCGTGCGGGTCAGCCGCTTCAGGTCGAAGGCGAAGTTGCTGCCAGGGCCGGCGGGCCGCGGCTGGTACTGCCCGCCAGGCTGCGGGTATCCCGTGCCGGGCTGCTGGGCCGGCGGGTACTGTCCGGCGGGGGCGCCGGAACCGGCCTGCCCGTATCCGCTGGCCTGCGCGTATCCGCTGGGCGCGCCGTATTCGCTGGGCGCGCCGTAGCCGGCGGAGGGGCCACCGTAACCGACAGGCGTACCCTGGCCGGGCGGCGGCATGTAGCTGCCAGCTGCAGCTGTTGCCTCGGCGGGCGCAAGCTGCGCTCCGCAGGAGGCGCAGAACGCCGAATTCGACTGATTCGGCGTCTGGCACTGGGGACAGTTCATTGCTGAACCCTCCAAAAAGAGTCTCGGGAAATGTTCTTATCCTTGGCAACGGATCTGATCACTGTCCGGTTCTTATCAAGTTTGCTTGTGACTCAGACGGTCGTTCGCCAGGGTCGGGCGGCACCGGCACTCCGGTGCGTCGCCCTCGTCGGTGCAGTCGCTGACCTTCGCCGCTGTGCCGCGTCATCCGGTAGCGCCCCCGGCCGTGTAGTACATCACATTGTCGTATTGATCGGTCGCAGCACAAGCGTTCTCCTTGACGCAGCTGATCGCGTTGAAGGAGTCGTTGCCGTCGATCTTGGTTACACCCGACCACGAGCCCTGCTGGTAGACAACAGCGTCACCGCTGTTATCTACCGCCACGCAGTAGCCATCGGCCGGGCACGACACGCTCGTCGCGGTCACGGGCAGGGTCTGCGTGGACCAGTCTCCGTCCGTCATCACCGCCGCGTTACCGGAATTGTCCACGCCAGCGCAGAATGCGTCGCTGGAGCATGAGATCTGCGAAAGCGCGTTGCCGTTGTCCACGGTGCCACCTGTTGACCATGTGCTTCCGTCATACGTGTAGACATCCCCGGACGAGTCCGCCGCGGCGCAGAAGTCAGTGGCCGGGCAGGACACGGCATCCAGCTCGTTCTGATTCGAGTCGATGACGGTCTGAGACCAGTTCGTAGCCGACCCGGTAAACGTGAATCCCTCGCCCTCGTTGTCGACCGCGACGCAGAAACTCGAGGTCGCGCACGAGACGCTGGTGAGCTGGTTCCCCGGATCGATGCTTACAGGGGCGGTCCAGCTGCCGCCGCTGAATATGATCGCCTGACCCGAGTTATCGACCGCGGCGCAGAAACTCGCAGAAACGCACGAGATGGCCGAAAGGTTCGCCCCGCTGTCGGTGTCCACGATCTGCCACGAGTTCATGACCGAGGAGTACAGAACGTTGCCGTCGCTGTCGACCGCATAGCAGGTCGCCGGACCAACACAGGAGACGGAATCGATGGTCGCGTTGTCGTTGGTGTACGCCTGCTGATCGATCGGCTCGGGATACGTCCAGCCTCCTGGCCGGACGGGCGCGGCAGTCGCTGACGGACCTGACGACTGGGTTTGCGTAACCGAGGAACTCGGCGTCGGCGAGGCGGATACCGACGCCGTAGGCGTCGACTGCGCCGGCGTGGTCGGCTGCGCGCGCACCGTCGGCTGCTTCGTTGGGGCCGCCAGTGGCTTCGCGGCATGGTGCAGGAGAGTGAACGCCGCCGCGCCTCCCCCGCCAGCGACCACGACCACCGCGACCGCTACCGCGATCCATATCAGGCGGCGATTGCCCCCTCGGCTCCCTCGGTGGCCGTGTGACGGCGGCGCGGAGCGCGGCGGGCTGACAGCGGTGCGGGGCTCGTCCGCCAGAAGCTGCCTGGTGACATCCCACGGGGCCGCGGCATCCTGCCTGGCGGTGACATCCCACGAAGCCCCGGCGTCCGGCGCGACCGGGTCGTCCCACGGGGACCTGGCCTCCGGCGCGGCGGGCGCATCCCACGGGGACCTTGCCTCTTGCACGGCGGGCGCATCCCACGAGGACCTGCCCTCCGGCGCGGCGGGCGCATCCCACGGGGACCTTGCGTTCGGGGCGGCCGGGGAAGCCCACGACGGCGTGGCGCCGGGGTCGGCGGGGGCACCCCACGGGGAGCGGGCGTCCAGCGAGGCCGGGGAATCCCATGACGGCGCGGCCTGGGCACCCCATGAGGGCGTGGCGTCCTGCGGGGCCGGGGTATCCCAGGCCGACCTGGCCTCCGGCGCGGCCGGGACATCCCACGGCGGCGCGGCGTCCGGCGGCCTGCTGACAGTGGCGGCCGTGGGCGCCGCGAGCCAGTCGGCCGGCGCGGCACGGGTAGCAGCCGGCGGACTGGGCGGCAGCGGATCCGCCGGCATGGATGTGACCAGCGGCGTAGCCAGCTGCGTTCCGGCCACCGGAGCGCCGGCCGCGACAGACGTGTCGCCGAGAGCACCCCCGCAGAACCGGCAAAAACGCGCGCCCAGGTCGTTCACATGACCCTGGGCGCACCGCTGCCGCACGTCAACGCCGCATACGCCGCAGAATGCCGCTCCCGCGGGCACGCGATGCCCATTGGCACAGCTCGGCACCGTCCGGCCCTCCCCCAAAAAGATTCAATCCCGCTCGGCTGATGCTAGAGCAAAAGGGGCTGTTTGGGAGGTTGTTGCCAAATCTGCGTCTGGTGACGTCGATTGGGGCCGCGAATTGTTACTTAGGTGTCACGCAGCACGCGAGTTGACCGGTTTGTCTGGATTATCCAGTTCACTCTCAGTCGTCACGGCGGACCCGGGCGCTACCGCCAGGATCCCAGCACCCGGAGGTCCGCAGCCCGTCACGTAATCCGGCATCAGGCACCTGAATCCGCGTTGCGGGCCGGCGCGGGCGGGCGGCCCAGGGGGCCACACGGCCAACCGCATGCGCTGTGCCCGGCGGGACCGTATCACCCGGTAACGCGAAACCCAACGGCGACAACTTACTTCCGAACAAGATCTACGTTGCGGTACGCGTCCCGCACTTGGGACAAAACGCGTCACGCGCACCCAGCCCGCCGCCGCAATTAGCACAGCTGAGCCGCGCCCGGGACGGCGCCGGGTCAGGCTGTACCGGCTTGATGGGGGAACCGCACTTCGTGCAGAATTTGTCGCTCGGCAAGGCGTCCTTGCCGCATGCGGAACAGGTCCAGCCAGTGCGCAGGAAGCGCGCCAGTCGCGAGCCGATACCCTCGCCGGCCAGTGCGGGCGGCGGCGGGAACGCGGAAGGCTGGGCCGACGGCGGCGGCGGGAACGCGGAAGGCTGGGCCGACGGCGGCGGCGGGAACGCGGAAGG
>JASHXJ010000581.1 GCA_030043595.1 Trebonia sp. | reverse complement strand
GCTTCTTCACGTCCTTCACGGGCTTCTTGCCCTTTCCTGTCGCCGTGGGGTGCGGGGTCGGCGACGCGCTGGCCGTCGCGCTCGAGGACGGCACCGGTACCGGCACCGGGCTTACCGCGGACGCACCCGAGACACCGTAGCTGTTCGGCTTGCCGCCCGCTAGCTGTCTGGCCAGGGCCTCCACGACCGAGATCTGGCCGAGCGTCGTGTCGGCGTCATCGACGCTGGACACCAGGCTCGCCACGCTGCTCGACCGCAGCACCGAGATCGCGCTGCCCGCCTGCGCCGAGCCGGCCGTCCCGCCCGCGACCACGGTGGCGGCGCTGGCGCCCGCGAACTCCTGCGCGATCGCGAGCAGCACGAGGTTGGCGGGGTCGTTCGCACCGTCCGCCGGGGCCGTCTGCGGGGTGACGATCACGGCGAGCGTGGCCGGGTCTGTCAGCGTCCCGCTGACGGTCAGGTAGCCGGCCTGCGCGTACTCGCTCAGCAGCGACTGCGCGGTCGCCGTCGGCAGCGGGACCTGGTTCGCGGCCTTCTCCAGGATCGCGGTGGCGATCAGCTGCGCCGCCTGCTGCTGGTTGGCGGTCTGCGGGCTGGCCGCCGCGTCCAGCGTGATGCTGTCGGTGCTGGCGACGGAGCCGTTGATGACGCCGAGGCTCGATTGCGTCGCCCCGCTGAGGTCGTTGAACGCCGGCTGCAGCGCGACGACCAGGGTGACGGTGGCGCCGGCGGCACCCAGGGCCTGCCGGACGCCGTCCACGACCGAACCGTCCGCGCCCGGCTCGGTGATGAGCACCACACGATCGCCGGTCAGCAGGCTGCCGAGCAGCTGCGGCTCGGCCGTCTGCAGGTACTGCTCGTCGGCGTTCAGCTCCGTCTGGTAGGCCAGGCTTTGCGCCCTGGCGGCGTTGAGCGAGTTCTTCAGCGAGTTCGAGGTCGTCTGAAGCGCGTCGATCGTGTCGCCTTGCAGCTCGGTCGAACCGAGCACGATGCCGATCGCCAGGGCCAGGAACACGGCGACGATCGAGACGAGGTGGTATCGGAAATCGATCACTTGAACAGTCCAGTGAGCCAGGAGACGAAGTTATGCCAGGTGGCGGCGCCGAAGTAGTCGCCGAGGATCGGCCCGGCGGGCGAGAAGGCCACCGCGACGGCGACCGTGACCGCGGCGGCGAGCACCAGGGCGATCAGCGCCCAGCCGGAGATCCGGCTCTGGTAGAGCTGGTGCACCCCGCGCGCGTTGACGAGCTTCCCGCCGACCCGAAGGTGGGTAAGGAACGTGCTGGCCATGCCGGGGCGGCCCTTGTCGAGGAACTCCTCAAGGGTCCAGTGCGTGCCGACCACGGCGATCAGGCTGGCGCCGCAGGCGTCGGCGAGGAGCAGCGCCACGTCCTCGCTCGTGCCCGGCGCCGGCAGCGGCACGGCGTCGAGGCCGAGCGACCTCAGCCGTGCCAGCCCGGGCGCCCGGCCGTCGGGATAGGCGTGCACGACCAGTTCGGCCCCGGAGCAGAGCGCCTCGTCGGACACTGAGTCCATGTCGCCGATGATCACCTGCGGCCGGTAGCCGGCGTCGAGCAGCGCGTCCGCGCCGCCGTCCACCGCCAGCATCACCGGCCGGTATTCCCGGATGTAGGGCCGCAGCGTGCGCAGGTCCTCCCGGTACCGGTAGCCGCGGACGACGACGAGCACGTGCTTGCCGCTCATCTTGGTGGCGATCTGCGACACAGGGACGCCGTTCGTCAGCAGGGCGTGCTCGCTGCGCAGGAACTCGAGCGTGTTCACCGCGAACGCGTCGATCTGCGTCGGCATCACGGCGTCCGCCTCGTCCATCGCGGCGTCCACCGTGGTCTTGCTCTGCAGCACTCCCTTGGCGATCACCTGGTCGCCGGCGTAGAGGACCTCGCCGTCCAGACGCACGACGGCACCTTCGGCGACCCGGGCCAGGACGTCCTGCCCGGCGTCGTCCACCAGCGGGATGCCGGCGTCGATGAGCAGCCGCGGGCCGAGGTTCGGGTACCTGCCGGTGATCGACTTCGCGGCGTTCACCACGGCGGCCACCTTGCAGGCGATCAGCTCGTCGGCGCTCACCCGGTCCAGGTCGGCGTGGTCGATGATCGCGATCTCACCCGGGTTAAGCCGCTTGACCAGCACTTTCGTCCGCGGGTCCACCCGGGCGACGCCGACGATGCCGGGCGGCTCGTCGGCCTTTCCCCGCCTGAGGTGCGGAAACCTTACGGACGGTACTCTCATCGCCCTTCATCCTGCCAGAGAGAAAGTACCTGGTGGATCAGGCATATCGTTGATCCCGTGACTGTCCAGCCTGCCTCGGTCCGCCTCACGTCCTTGTCCCACGGCGCCGGCTGTGCGTGCAAGCTACCACTGTCGGCTCTGGACCAACTGATGGTTTCCCTCGGTTCTGGCGATGCCCTGGGGGCCGCCGGCGGGGACCTGCTCGTCGGCGCCGCCGAGGGCGACGACGCCGCCGTGCTCCGCCTCGACGACTCGCGCGCGCTCGTGCTCACGACGGACTTCTTCACGCCCATCGTGGACGACCCGCGGGACTGGGGGCGGATCGCCGCCGCCAACGCCATGTCCGACGTCTACGCCATGGGCGGGCGGCCGCTGCTCGCCCTGAACCTGACCGCCTGGCCCGGCGAGACGCTGCCCCTGGAGATCCTCGCCGAGGTGCTCCGCGGCGGCGCCTCCGTCGCCGCGGAGGCCGGATGCCTGGTCGTCGGGGGGCATACGATCGACGACCCCGAGCCGAAGTACGGCATGGCGGTGGTCGGATTCGCCGACCCGTCGCGGGTGCTGACGATCAGCGCGGCGCGGCCCGGTGACACGCTGGTGCTCACCAAGCCGCTCGGCACCGGCGTGGTGGCGACCGCGCACAAGCGCGGTGCCGCGCCCTCGGACGTGCTGGGCGCGGCGGTCGCGTCGATGACGGCGCTCAACGCGGCGGCGGGCGAGGCCGCGCTGGCGGCGGGGGTGACCGCCGCGACCGATGTCACGGGCTTCTCGCTGCTCGGCCACCTGCACCGGATGCTGCGGGCGAGCGGCTGCCGCGCGTCGGTGCACGCCGCAGCGGTGCCGCTGCTGCCCGGCGCGCTGGAGCTGACCGAGGCCGGCTACGTCTCCGGCGGCACCAGGAACAACATGGCCTACCTCGCGCCGTGGACGGCTATCTCCGCTGACGTGCCCGAGCCTGTGGCCGTGCTGCTGCAGGACGCGCAGACATCGGGCGGCCTGCTGCTCGCCACCGCGTCCCCGGACGCGGTCTGCGGCGAGCTGGGCGAGCGCGGCGTGCTCGCCGCTGTCGTCGGCCGCGTCGAGGGCGGCTCTCCCGGTCACATCGACGTGCGGTAGCAGGTCCAATCCGATGCCGGGGCCGTACCGAATCACACCCAGCGACTCGCGTAACGCCAGGCTGGGCGAGCGGGACTGAATAAGCGAAAGGGGCGGGCACACGGGCCCGCCGCGGAGTGTGGCATAGTGGTTTGTAACAAATGTGTTACAGCGACTCGGGTGGGGATCTCGGTTTTGTCAGTGGCCAAGGTTATGGTGCCCTCATGACGGTGAGGAACCTGGACCGCGAGGACGAGGCCGAGCGGCAGATCCGCGAGCAGCAGGCCGCCGAGCATATCCACGGGATCTGCCTGAAGACCGGGCCGCCGCGGCGGGTCGGCGTCGAACTCGAATGGCTGGTCCGCGACGCGCGTGACCCCGCCCTGCCGGTCCCGGCGGAGCGGATCGCGGCGGCCGTGTCAGCTTTCGGCGCCGAAGGAAGCGAAGAGAAAGCGCTGCCCTCAAGTTCCGCGCCGGGCGTGCTGCCGTCCGGTGCCGCGCTTACCACTGAACCAGGCGGGCAGCTTGAGCTCAGCTCGCTGCCCGCGGACTCTCTCGCCGAATGCGTGCGCACGACCGCCGCTGATCTCGCGGCACTGCGCGCGGCGGCCGCCGACGCCGGGCTCGAGCTCGCCGGGGTCGGCCTCGACCCGTTCCGCCGCCCGCGCCGCATCCTGCACCTGCCGCGGTACGCGGCCATGGAAGCTTACTTCGACCGGGGCGGCCCGTGGGGCCGTCAGATGATGTGCGCCACCGCCTCGGTCCAGGTCTGCCTGGACGCCGGCGACGACGGCGACGGGCCCTCCGGGTACCGCTGGCGGTGGCGGCTGCTGCACGAGATCGGGCCGGTGCTCGTCGCCGCGTTCGCCAACTCGCCGCTGCGCGACGGGCAGCCGACCGGCTGGCGCTCGTCCCGGCAGCAGGTGTGGGCGCACATGGACCCCGGACGGACAAGGCCGCCAGCGCTTGACGGCGACCCGCGCGCGGACTGGACCGAGTACGCGCTCGACGCCGAGGTCATGTGCGTGTGCGAGAAGGGATCCGGGGACTGGAGCGCGCCGCCAGGGCTGACGCTGCGCGACTGGGTGCGGTGCCCGGGCCGCCTCCGCCCGCCGACCGCCGCGGACATGAGCTACCACCTGTCGACGCTGTTCCCGCCGGTGCGCCCGCGCGGGCACTTCGAGCTCCGCATGATCGACGCCCAGCCGGGCGACGGCTGGGTGGTGCCCACGGCCGTGGCCAGCGCGCTGCTGTCCGACCCGGCGGCCAGCGCGGCGGCGATGACCGCGGCCGGGCGGCTGCGCGGGGCAGCGGGTGACCCGTGGCTGACGGCGGCCCTGTTCGGCCCCGCGAACCCGCGGCTGGCCCGGGCCAGCCGGGAGTGCTTCGCCGCGGCGCGCGGGGCACTGCAGCGGCAGCAGGCACCCGCGCCGATCCTGGCGGCGGTGGACGACTACATCGAGCGGTACGTGAGCAGGGACCGCTGCCCGGCGGACGACCTTCTGGAGGAAGTCAGATGACGCAACACACCGAGGCCCTGCGGGAGCGGATCGCCGCGGAACTGCTGGCGGCGCGGGACCGGACCACCCGCCTCACCACCGTGGTGGACGAACCGGACCTGGTGAAGCAGCACTCCCCGCTGATGTCGCCCCTGGTGTGGGACCTGGCGCACGTGGCGAACCAGGAGGAGCTCTGGCTGCTGCGCGCGGTCGGCGGCGCCGTGCCCATGCACCCGGAGATCGACCCGCTGTACGACGCGTTCGAGCACCCGCGCGCGCAGCGGCCGTCGCTGCCGCTGCTGGCGCCCGGCGAGGCGCGCGGCTACGGCCACGAGGTCCGCGGCCGGGTCCTCGACCTGCTGGAGAGCTTCTCCTTCCGGGAAACCCCGGGAGCCTGGGGGGCCAGGGGGCAGGCAGGCTTCCTGTTCGGGATGATCGCGCAGCACGAGGTGCAGCACGACGAGACCATGCTCGCCACGCACCAGCTGCGGGTCGGTCCCCCGGTGCTGTCCGCGCCAGAGCCCGGGCCGGCGCCCGCCGACGCGGCCGCGCTGCCCGCCGAGGTCTACGTCCCCGGCGGCCCGTTCACCATGGGCACCTCGACCGAGCCCTGGGCGCTGGACAACGAGCGCCCGGCGCACGTGGTCGACGTGCCCGGCTACTACCTGGACACGACACCGGTGACGAACGCCGCGTACGCCGCGTTCATCGCCGACGGCGGCTACGACGAGCCGCGCTGGTGGACGGAGGCCGGCTGGGCGCACCGGCAGCGCGCGGGGCTGACGGCGCCCCTGTTCTGGCGCTGGGAGGGGGAATGGGTGCGGGTGTCGTTCGGGGTACCGGCCCCCATTATCCCGAACGAACCGGTATTGCACGTCTGCTGGTATGAGGCCGACGCGTACGCGCGCTGGGCCGGGCGGCGGCTTCCCACCGAGGCCGAATGGGAGAAGGCCGCGCGGCATGACCCGGCGACCGGGCGGTCCCGCCGGTACCCGTGGGGGGACGGCGATCCGACGCCTGCGCTGGCCAACCTCGGGGAGCGGCACCTGCGGCCGGCGCCGGCGGGCTGCTACCCGGCGGGTGCGGCGCCGTGCGGGGCGCGGCAGCTGATCGGCGACGTCTGGGAGTGGACGAGCTCGGATTTCCTGCCGTACCCGGGGTTCGTCGCCTGGCCGTACAAGGAGTACTCCGAGGTGTTCTTCGGCCCCGAGTACAAGGTGCTGCGCGGCGGGGCGTTCGGGGTGTCGCCGGTGGCCTGCCGCGGCACGTTCCGGAACTGGGACTACCCGATCCGGCGGCAGATCTTCGCGGGGTTCCGCACGGCGCGCTCGGCGCCTTCGGCCGACGGGGGGCGGTGATGTGCCGGCACGTCGGCTACCTCGGGCCGCCGGTGCCGTTGCGGTCGGTGCTGACCGACCCGCCGTTCGGGCTGTACCGGCAGGCGTGGGCGCCGCGGCGGCAGCGGCACGGGACGGTGAACGCCGACGGCTTCGGGATCGGCTGGTACGCCGGCGGCGATCCCGTCCCTGCCAGGTACCGGCGGGCCGTGCCGATCTGGGCCGACCCGTCGCTGCCCGACCTGGCGCGCGTGATCCGGTCGTCGGCGATTCTCGCGGCGGTGCGCAGCGCCACGCCTGGCACCGCCACCGGGGAGGAGGCGGCGGCGCCGTTCGCGTCGGGACCGTGGCTGTTCAGCCACAACGGGGCGCTCGACGGATGGCCGAAGAGCGCGGAGCCGCTGGCCGTTCGGCTGAATGTCTGCGTTCTTGACCTTGAGGCGCTCGTCGACTCGGCCTTCTTGTGGGCGCTGGTGCTCGGGCGGCTGCGGTCCGGCGAGCCGGCCGACGTGGCACTGGCCGCGACGATCTGCGCCGTGGAAGCGGCCGGCGGCTCGGGCCGGTTCAACTTCCTGCTGACCGACGGCCGGTCCGTCGCCGCCACCGCCGCCGGGGACACGCTGTGGTTCCGGCAGGCCGGCGGGACCGTCACGGTCGCCTCCGAGCCAGCTGACGACGAACCTGGCTGGACCGAGGTTCCCGACCGGCACGTGCTCAGGGCACTGCCGTCGGGGGTCATCGTCCGCCCGCTCACCGCCGCCACCGAAGGGATCGGAATCCGTTGACTACCGTCGAGCACCGCCTCCCGCCGGACTACCGCGCCCGCACGCTGCGCGCGGACGCCCTGGCGGGCCTGTCCGCCACCCCCAAGACGCTGCCGCCCAAGTGGTTCTACGACGCGCAGGGCAGCGCGCTGTTCGAGAAGATCACCGAGCTGCCCGAGTACTACCCGACCCGCGCGGAGCGCTCGATCCTGCGCGCCGTGTCCGGCGAGATCGCCGCGTCGTGCGGCGCCCGCGTGCTCGTCGAGCTCGGCTCCGGGTCGTCGGAGAAGACCCGGCTGCTGCTCGGCGCGCTGCGCGACCTGGGGACGCTGCGCTGCTACGTGCCCGTGGACGTGAGCGAGTCCGCGCTGGTCCTCGCCGGGGACGCGCTCGCCGTCGCGTACCCGGGCCTGGCGGTGCACGCGGTCGTCTCGGACTTCGAGGAGCACCTCGGACTGCCCGGGGCTTCCGGGGCTTCCGGGGCTTCCGGCGGGCCGCGGCTGGTCGCCTTCCTCGGCTCCACGATCGGGAACATGGTGCCGGCGCAGCGCGCCGCGTTCCTGTCCCGGGTCCGCTCGCAGCTGCGCCCCGGCGACGCGTTCCTGCTCGGCACCGACCTGGTGAAGGACCCGGCGGTGCTGATCGCGGC
>JASHXJ010000580.1 GCA_030043595.1 Trebonia sp. | reverse complement strand
CGGCGCAGGCCAGGAGCCGGCGGCCCGCGTCCGCGCTGGCCGCCCCTCGCGGCAGGCTGCGCACCGGCCCCGCCAGCGCAGCCAGCGGTTCCGCCTTGCCATCGCGGTGAGCCCGGTGCTGGCCTGCCTGCTGGCCGGCTTCGGGTACCTGGCCAGCCAGACAGGCCCGTCGTCTTCGTCGTCCGCGGAGAGCGCGTCCGCCCCGCAGGCACCCGTGGTCCCGAGCGCGTCGGCCCCGTCCCCGGGCAGCAACGCGATCGGGCCGGCCAGCGGCCACGGCCCGTTCCTCGTCACCGCCAGCGGCACCAACTACCGGCAGGCCACACTCCGTCAGCAGGTGGGCGATGAGCTGACGGCGTACGCGTACAGTTCGAGCGTCAAAACCGCGGCGCCCAACGCTATCCCCGCGCCCAGCGGGCCGGCAGTGACACACGGGACCCCGGTGCCCAGCCCGGACCAGACGGCCGGCGGCAGTGGGTTCGCCGGCGCCGAGCCGACACCGGCTGCCGAGAGCACCAGCGGCTCGGCCCCCTCCCCGGCCCTGGTCGGCTGCGTGCTGCACCTTACCGGGGGCGTCACGCCCAGTTTCGTGGACCGGGCCACGTACCAGGGCAGGCCCGCCTACGTGATCGCCGTGCCCAGCCGGGCGTGGGTGGTCGGGCTTGGCTGCACCGCCAGCAAGCCCGAGCTGATCACGTCGGTTTCCCTCGGCCCGTAGGAGCGCACCGCGCCGGGAATCTCCGCGCCCTAGGATCGGTTGAGCGGGTTGCAAGTATTGAGAGGGGCGCATGCAGTGACCGACGTACGTGACGTCATCATCATCGGTTCTGGTCCGGCCGGCTACACGGCCGCGATCTACGCGGCGAGGGCGAAGCTGACTCCCCTCGTCTTCGAGGGATCCGTGACCGCCGGCGGTGCGCTGATGCAGACGACCGACGTGGAGAACTTCCCCGGTTTCCCCGACGGCATCCTCGGCCCGGACCTCATGGACGCGCTGCGCAAGCAGGCGGAGCGGTTCGGCGCCGAACTCATGGCGGACGACGCGGTGGCGGTCGACCTTTCCGCCGATCCCAAGGTTGTCAAGACCGAGACCGAGACCTACCTGGCGAAGGCAGTGATCATCGCCACTGGCTCCAAGTACAAGGAGCTCGGCGTGCCCGGCGAGAAGGAGCTCGGCGGCCGCGGAGTGTCCTGGTGCGCTACCTGCGACGGCTTCTTCTTCAGGGACAGGGACATCGCTGTCATCGGCGGCGGTGACTCGGCGCTGGAAGAGGCGACGTTCCTCACCCGGTTCGCCAACTCGGTCACGCTCGTGCACCGGCGCGACGCGCTCCGGGCCTCCAAGATCATGCAGGACCGGGCGATGGCGAACCCGAAGATCAAGTTCCTGTGGGACAGCGAGGTCGTGGAGATGGTCGGCGACCAGAAGCTGACCGGCCTGCGGGTCAAGAACGTGAAGACCGGCGAGGAGCAGACAGTGCCGGTGACCGGCGTGTTCGTCGCGATCGGGCACTCGCCGCGCAGCGAGCTGTTCAGCGGCCAGCTCGCCACCGATCCAGAGGGCTACCTGCTGGTCGAGCAGCCCTCCACCCGCACCGCGATCGATGGCGTGTTCGCATGCGGTGATGTCGTCGACCGGACCTACCGCCAGGCGGTCACCGCCGCAGGCACCGGCTGCGCGGCGGCGATCGACGCCGAGCGGTGGCTGGCGGCGCACGAGTCCTGAGCCCGGCCCATGGCTCAGCAAGCAGCGACAGATACGACACGGAAGGTGTGATCAGAATGGGTGCGACCAAGGTCGTGACCGACGAGACTTTCGAGGCGGAAGTCCTCCAGAACAGCAAGCCCGTCATCGTCGACTACTGGGCCGAGTGGTGCGGGCCCTGCCGCATGGTCGCGCCCGTTCTTGAGGAGATCGCGAGCGAGCACGGTGACAAGATCGACGTCGTCAAGCTCAACATCGACGAGAACCCGACGATCTCCCAGCGCTACCAGATCATGGCAATCCCGACCATGAGCGTTTTCCAGAACGGCCAGGTGGTCAAGCAGATCGTCGGCGCCAAGCCGAAGGCGGCGCTGCTCCGCGAGCTCGCCGAGTTCATCTGAGCCAGCCCGGGGGCAACCTCAGCCTCTCAGGCACCAGCAACGGTCCGTCGGCGCTTCAGGCTCCGCCCACCACGGCCGGGCCGACAACGACGGGCCGCAGGACGCGCTCGGGTGTCATGGAACCCAGCAGCCGTTCCAGCGCGACCTCGACGTCCTCGCGCCAGGTAAGCGCGGTCCGCAGTTCCATGCGGAGCCTCGGGTGCCGGTGGTGCGGCCGGATCGTCTTGAAGCCGACGGCGAGCAGGTAGTCGACCGGCAGCACGCAGGCCGGCGCGGTCCACTGCTTGTCGCCGAACGCCTCGATGGCCCGGACTCCGCGTCGCGTCAGATCCTTCGCCATCCCCTGAATGAGCATCCGCCCTAGGCCGCCCCCGGTAAATTCGCTGAGCACACGCGCCGTCATCAGCAGCACGGCGTCCGCGCTAACTGGACTGGTGGGGAATGCCACCGATCGAGGCACGTATTGCGGCGGGGCGAACAGCACGTAGGCGGCGGGCACTCCGTCGACATAAAGGATTTTTCCGCAGCTTCCCCACTCGAGCAGTACCGAAGAGATCCAGGACTCCTTTTCCAGGGCCGGATCTGATGCCTCGGCTCTTGCCTTGCTTACCGGATCGAGTTCCCAGAAGACGCAGGAACGGCAGTTCGGCGGCAGGTCGCTCAGATTATCGAGCGTTATGTTGACAAGACGGCGTGACATCCCGTTCCGTTCCCCGGCAAGATCTGTGCTGCGTGCCCGCGATGCACCCCCATTCTGGCATGCTACATCGCCGACGGGAGTGAATCCGGTGACCCGGGAACTACCCCTGCACCAGGGATTACGGATCACGAATTCGGGCCGCATCCGGAATTCACGTGCTATCAGGCGGATCGCCCTGGTCGCTTGCGACCGGCAGGAGGAGCGGACCGGGCGCGGCGGTCGGCGCGGCACTGAATAAGCTCACAGCCATGACAAAGAGCTTTGGCAGCGACAATCACGCTGGCACGCACCCGGCTGTCATGCGAGCGATCAGTGCGGCCAACACCGGCGATGCGGTGGCGTACGGAGCGGACCCGTGGACCGAGCGTGCAACCGCGGAGCTCCGGCGGCTTTGCGGTGCGAAGGGCGAGGTGTTCCTGGTCCTCAACGGCAGCGGCGCGAACGTGCTGGGGCTCGGGCTCCTGCTCGGCAGGCACGAAGCGGTCATCTGCGCGGAGTCCGCGCACATCAACACCGACGAGTGCGGGGCGGCCGAGCGGATACTCGGGACCAAGCTGCTGACTGTCCCCGCGCCGGGCGGCAAGCTGACGCCGGAACTGATCGCCAGCCGGCTCTCCGGACGCGGCGACGAGCACTTCTCCCAGCCGGGCGCGGTCGCCATCACGCAGGCGACCGAGCTCGGGACCTGCTACTCGCTCGCGGAGCTGGGTAAGATCCGTGACTTCTGCGCGGCCAACGGGCTTCGCGTCTTCATGGACGGCGCCCGCCTCGCCAACGCGGCAGCGTACCTGGGCTGCACGCTCGGGGACCTGGCTGAGCACGCTGACGTGCTCAGCTTCGGCGGCACGAAGAACGGCGCGATGGGAGCCGAGGCGGTCATCGTCATGCGCCCCGCCGATGCCGTCATCGCGCCATACCTGCGCAAGCAGCACATGCAGCTTTCCTCCAAGATGCGCTTCCTCGCCGCGCAGTTCATCGCGCTGCTCGACGGTGAGCTGTGGCTGGCGAACGCCCGCCATGCCAACGCGATGGCTGCCAGGCTGGCGGCGGGCCTCGCCGGGGTGGCCGGCGTGGAGGTCGTGCACCCGGTGCAATCCGACGCGGTCTTCGCCCGGCTGGATCCGCAGCACATCGCCGAACTCCAGCGGGTGTGGATCTTCCATGTCTGGGACGAGGCCACCTCGGTCGTCCGCTGGATGACGGCCTTCGACACTCAGGAGAGCGATGTCGACGCGTTCCTCGCGAGCATCGCGACGGTGACCGGCGCGCGCACGGCATGAGCGCCGCTGTTTCACGTGAAACGGCGGCGCTCATGCCGTTAAATTAAACAGGCGGTACCCGCACTTGACCAGGGAGATGTAGTGGCGCAGCAACGGCGAGGCCTTGGCAAGGGTCTCGGAGCACTCATCCCGGAAGCCCCGCGCCATGGTGTCCCGAGCGGTGCGCTGTCGCACGGCGCGGGTGCGCTAGGACCGAACGGGCCATCGGGCCTGACCGGTTACGACCATGGCGCCGACGCCGGGAGCGGGGACACTGCCCTGCGGCAGGTGACCGGAGCCTACTTCGAAGAGGTAGCGGTCGACTCGATAGCGCCGAACCCGCGGCAGCCCCGGCGCACCTTTGACGAGGACGCCCTCGACGAGCTCGCCGCGTCCATAACCGAAGTGGGCCTGCTGCAGCCAGTCGTGGTGCGCAGCCTCGGTGCCGGCCGCTACGAGCTGGTCATGGGCGAGCGCCGCTGGCGGGCCTCCCAGCGCGCCGGGCTGGATTACATCCCGGCCATCGTCCGCGAGACACACGACGACGACATGCTGCGGGACGCGCTGCTGGAGAACCTGCACCGGCAGCAGCTCGACCCGCTCGAGGAGGCAGCCGCCTACCAGCAGCTGCTCGACGACTTCGGCGCGACGCACGAGCAGCTCGCCCAGAAAGTCGGCCGGTCGCGGCCGCACATCAGCAACACGCTCCGGCTGCTGAACCTGCCGCCCGCGGTGCAGAAGCGGGTCGCCGCCGGAGTGATCAGCGCCGGCCACGCCCGCGCGCTGCTGTCCCTCGATGACCCGCAGGCGCAAGAACGCCTGGCGCAGCGCATCGTGGCCGAGGGCCTGTCCGTCCGCGCGGTCGAGGAGATCGTTGCCGTCGGCGACGAGGGCCCCGGCAAGACTCAGCGCAAGTCCCCCGCGAGCAAGCCGGTCGCCCCCGCCCTCCGCCACCTGGCAGACAGGCTGTCCGACCTGTTCGAAACCCGCGTAAAGGTTGAGCTAGGCCGCAACAAGGGCAAGATCGTCGTCGAGTTCGCGACAATCGACGACCTGGAACGCATAGTCAAGGCCATGTCCCCGGAAGGCACCACCCGCCCCACCGCCGACTGACACCGCAGTGGCACGGGGGACCCGGCCGGCACCCGGCTTCAGGCGGTCACGGACCGGTAGGCGAGCTCCCGGGCAGCCTCCGCGTACGCGATCGCCCCGCTAGAGGCGGGATCGTAGGTGATGACCGACTGCCCGTAACTCGGCGCCTCCGACACCCGCACGCTGCGGGGGATGATCGTCTGCAGCACCATGTCGCCGAAGTGCGACCGGACGTCCTCAGCCACCTGCGTGGCGAGGCGCGTCCGCCCGTCGTACATGGTGAGCAGGATCGTGGAGATCCGAAGGCGCCCGTTCAAGTGCCCGCGCACTAGCTCGACGGTCCGCAGCAGCTGCTCCAGGCCTTCGAGCGCGTAGTACTCGCACTGGATGGGGATGAGCACTTCCTCCGCCGCTACCAGGGCGTTGACGGTCAGCAGGCCGAGCGACGGCGGGCAGTCGATCAGCACGAAGTCCAGGGTGGAGAAGTCCAGCTGCTCGATCGCCCGCGATAGCCGGGACTCCCTGGCCACCATCGGGACCAGTTCGATCTCGGCGCCGGCGAGATCGATCGTGGCCGGCGCGCAGAACAGCCCTGGCATCCCCGCCACCGGGGTGATGATCTCGGCCAGCGGACGCTCTTCGACCAGGGCGTTGTACACCGATTCGCGGCCGACATGGTGCTCGACATCCAGTGCCGTCGACGCGTTGCCCTGCGGGTCGAGGTCTACGACCAGCACCCTGCAGCCATGCTGTGACAGGCTCGCGGCCAGGTTCACCGCCGTCGTGGTCTTGCCCACGCCGCCTTTCTGGTTCGCGATCGTCATGATCCGGCACCGCTGCGGCCGCGGCCACAGCGTCCGGTCCGTGGATCCGCGGACCCCCACCGCGGCCTCTGCCGCCCTGCCGATGGGAGTATCCGCGGTGTTCGCCGGCACGGCGGGGACGACTACCTGCGAGTCAGGCATGGCGGCCTGGGAGGGTACCTGCTCTCCTGTGCTCCCGGAAGCGTCCCCGGTTCCACGTGAAACTGCCGCCGACAGCGCCTGCCGTACCCGGTCCGAGCCCGGGAGGGTCGACTTCTCATGACCGTTCAACAGCGCACCTCTCGAGACCTGCTCTGGTTGGGAAGACGAATGTGCGGGCTGCTCCCTGGGCCACCCCAGCCCGGTGGTACCAGGGAACTGCACGGCTGCCCCCTGGTCAGGCCACCCCACGCCGGCTGCGGTGAGCACCAGCCCGCTCCTCTCGGCCGTGTCCTATCACGACACGGACTACCGTGGTCGCAGGTATGACCCTACCGTGACCGACCCGCAGAACCTCTGCCTTACGCGCGCCGAGTCGCGACAGCACGGGCTTGGCGGCGGCGAGCTCTTCCGCCACGGACTGCCCCTTGATCGCCAGCAGCTGCCCGCCAGGCCTGAGCACTCCCGCCGCCCATCCGGCCAGCCTGTCAAGCGGCGCGACCGCCCGCGCCGTGGCGACGTCCGCCGCGAGACTTGCGGTCATGTCCTCGGCACGACCGCGGACGACCGAGGCGTTCGGCAGGTCCAGCCGTGCCAGGCATTCCTCGAGGAACAGCGTCCGGCGGAGCAGTGGTTCGAGCAGGACTACCCGCATTCCCGGCCGCAGCATCGCGAGCACCACCCCGGGCAGGCCCGCGCCGGAACCGATGTCGACGAGCTCGCCGCGGTCCGGC
The DNA here is from genome assembly GCA_030043595.1 of Trebonia sp. Lineage (GTDB taxonomy): Bacteria > Actinomycetota > Actinomycetes > Streptosporangiales > Streptosporangiaceae > Trebonia. Next base: position 3,684 of record JASHXJ010000580.1, on the reverse strand, counting down.
AGGAGCTCCGCCACCACCGCGCAGTTCAGCAGGTGCCGCTCCCACAGCCTGGACGTCTCCCGCGGGCCGATCAGGCCGCGCGTGACCCCGTCGGTAGCGAGCAGCTCCGCATAGCGCCGAGCGGTGTCCAGTGCTGGACCGAATACATCACCGGTACCAGGAGGCGGCGGGGGTGCGGACGCGGTCGACGACGGATCTTCGCCCGGCACTGCCGCGCCTCAGCCGACCGGGAAGACCACGACGCGCCGGTTCGGTTCCTCGCCCTCGGACTCGCTACGCAGCCCCGCGGAGGCGACCGCGTCGTGGATGATCTTCCGCTCGAACGGCGACATGGCGCGCAGCTTTTTCGGCTCGCCGGTGCGCTCGACCTCCGCCGCGATCGATCGTCCGAGCTCGACCAGCTCCGACCGGCGCCGTGCACGAAAGCCACCGACGTCGAGCATCAGCCTGGCGCGGATGCCCGTCCGGCGGTGCACGGCCAGCCTGGTGAGCTCCTGCAGCGCCTCGAGCACCTCGCCGTCCTGCCCCACGAGCTCGTCGAGCGTCGCGCCCACCACGGAGACGACCGCGCGATCGCCCTCAACGTCCATGTCGATGTCGCCGTCGAGGTCGGCGATATCCAGCAGCCCCTCGATGTAATCGGCGGCGATCTCGCCTTCCTCCTCCAGCGAGTTCAGGTCCGCTTCGTCGTCGACTTCGACGTCGTCCTCGTCCTCGTCGTCGTCCTCGTCGAGGTCGTCTTCCTCAAGGTCGTCTTCGTCGATCACGTCGTCCTCGTCGACCACGCTGTCCAGCTCCTGCTCGTCTAGGCCGGCTACCGCATCCCCGCGACCTACCACTGTGCCGAAACCCACTCCGGGATCATCCCCCACAGTCGCTCACCTCTTGCCCGATCGCTTACTGCGTGTCTGCCTGACCGGCTGCTGCCGGACGACCTTCGTCTGCGGAGCAGCCTCCGCCGGCTCAGGCTCCGCCCTGCCCTTGCCGAACCGCAGCAGCCCGCGCGATCCGCCGGCCGGGCTCGAGGCCGGCTTGGTCGCAGCCGCCACCGCGGCGCCGTTCGCGCCGGCCTTCGGCGCCGCTGACTTGGGCGCGCTGGCCTTCGCCGTCGTCACCTTGGCCGCATCGGTCGCCTTGCCATTCGCGGCGCTCCGGCCAGAACTGCCAGGGCTGACGGCCTTGGCGGAGCTGGTCTTCCCAGTCACAGCAGTGTTCCCAGTCGCCGCTTGCACCGCAGACGCACCTACCGTAGCGCTACCGACCACCGGAAGGTTGCGGAACAGGATGTGCTGCTGCCCCAGTGTCCACACGTTCGTGGTGACCCAGTAGATGACCAGGCCGAACTGCCAGTACAGGCCCGTCAGGGCGAAGAACGGCGCGACGTACATCATGTACTTCTGCGTGTTCGCCATCGGGTTGTCCGGATCCACGGCGGTCTGCTGCATCATGCCGCGCCTGGCGCTCTGCCGCATGGTCATGAACGTGGTGGAGGCGCTGATCGCCACGAAGACCAGGATCACGATCCTGGACGCCCACGTCTCACCTGCGATCGGGAACAGGAACTTGTCCGCCAGCGACGCCCCGAAGATATGCGCTTCCTTCGCGCTCTTCACGACCGGGACGGTGAGCCCGTACGCCGGGATGCTCTTCCCGTTCCAGTCCGCGATGGCCTTCAGCACGTTGAACAGCGCCCAGAAGACCGGCAGTTGCGCGACCAGCGGGAGACAGCCGCCCAGCGGGTTGATGCCGTTCTCCTTGTAGAACTTCATCGTCTCTTCGTTGAGCCGCTGCTTGTCGTTCTTGTAGCGCTTGCGGATCTCCTGCAGCTGCGGCATGTGCGCCTGCATCTTGCGCTGCGCGTTCACCTGCTTGATGAACAGCGGGATCATGATCGCCCGCATCAGCATGACGAGGATGACGATGGACAGGCCCCACGCCCACCCGCTCGACGCGCCAAACGGCACCGCCAGCACCGCGTGGATGCGCATGATCACCCACGCGACCGCCTCGAACAGCGGGTTAAGAATGCTCACCTGACAACTCCTTGGGGCCTAGCCGGCACGGGATCGTATCCGCCCGGGTGGAAAGGATGGCACCGGGCAAGCCGGCGCACCGACAGCCACAGTCCCCGTGCCGCGCCGTGCTGGCGCAACGCCTCCAGTGCGTATTCACTGCATGAGGGAGCGAACCGGCACCTGGGGCCGAGCAGCGGGCTGAGGAATCGCCGGTAGCCGGTCACGGGGACCATGAGCACCCGTGCCGGCAGTGTCGGCACGGGTGCGCCCGCCGGCCTTGTCTCCGGCATCTCCGACGCGCTCATTCCACGCGCAGCGCCCCAACCTGCCGCCGCAGCAATCGTCCGATAACCAGGTCAAGATCGGCGGCCAGATCCGCCTGGCGTGCGCCCGCGGCTGCCGGAAGGGCGCGCAGTACGAGCAGGCAACCCCCCGGGAGCGAGGCGAGCCGCCTGCGCATAAGTTCCCGGAGCCGTCGCTTCACCCGGTTGCGAACCACTGCCGAGCCAACCGCGCGGCTGACAATAAAGCCTACCTTTGCCGGGTCACCGGAGAGTACCGCTCCGTTAGAGCCGGGGGGCAGCAGCAAGCAGCCGACGACCACGGACCCGCCTGCCCGGCGGCCCGTTCGCAGCACGCGCCGGAAGTCCTCCGGGCGTCTCATCCGCGACTGCTGCGGCAGCACGACACCTCCTGCGCAGCCTGGGCGCCTGCGGGTTGCAGCGACCGCCGTCAGACGGTCAGCTGCGCGCGGCCCTTGCGACGGCGTGCGGCCAGGACGGCACGGCCAGCGCGGGTGCGCATCCGCAGCCGGAAGCCATGGACCTTCGCCCGCCGGCGGTTGTTCGGCTGGAACGTACGCTTGCTCACTCGAGCTCCAGGTGCGGTTCTGATCAGTTACTGATTACGGGCACAGGGGACCGCCGCGGAACGCAGGGTCAGCCTGTTAACGGTAAGGGCGATACCCGCACAGGTCAAACCGGCGCCGCCGGCGACTACCGGCCTGCCCGTTCTGGGTCTACCATCCTGGAACACCGCAGTTTTCCGCCCGCATCCCGCTTCGGCGACTTAGGCTGTGGAAAATCAATGTTCGCCGAACCCGTCCCTGGGCACGGCGGGCACCATGGGAGGGGAAACCCACGGGTCAGCGGGCCGCGGCGCGCACGAACCGCGCCACCGTGTACCGGGGCGCGCAGTGCGCCACGTGCACACCATGTGGACCGCCCTGTGGACAACGAGCATGGGTCACTTGTCATGCTCTGCAGAACAGCGAGGCGAGGGGAGCGCATCGGTGGCTGACACAGATCTCGCAGATGTGTGGGCACGATCACTGGACGGGCTCGCCGAGCTGCATGTGCAACCGAGCCAGCTCGCCTGGCTCAAGCTCACCAGGCCGCTTGGGCTTGTGGAGAACACCGCGCTGATCGCGACGCCGAACGCCTTCGTCAAGGAGCAGCTCGAGACCAGGCTCCGCGCGCTGGTCACCCAGGCGCTTTCCCGCGAGCTCGGCCGTCCCATCCAGCTCGCCGTCACGGTGGACCCGAGCTCCGCGCCGCAGCCGGAACCGCAGGCGCCGCCGGCCGTGCCCCTCACGGCCGTGCCCGGGCCGCTGTGCATGGCTGCCCTGATCCGGCCGCGGCGCCTCGTTCGGCTTGGCCGGCTCCTGCCG
>JASHXJ010000579.1 GCA_030043595.1 Trebonia sp. | reverse complement strand
CGTTCGGCGCCGAGGACGCGAGCCTGGCCAGGCTGAACGCCAAGGACGGCGAGCTCACCGCGCTCGCGCGCCAGTCGGCCGCGGCCGCCGGCCTGGGCACCGGCCTCACCGCGCTCGCCTCGGGACTCACCGTGTGGGGAGTTCTCGTCCTCGGCGTGGCGGCGGTCGGCGACGGCACCTTCAGCCGGGTCCCGCTGGCCGTGCTGACACTGACCGCACTGGCCGCGTTCGAGGCCGTCAGCCCGCTGACCGGGGCCGCGCTGCAGGTCGGGCACGCGCGCTCCGCCGCCCGCCGGATCTGCGCGGTCCTGGATGCCCCCGACCCGGTCACCGAGCCCGGGCGCCCGCTGCCGCCGCCGGCCGCGCCCGTCACCGTCACGCTGCGCGAAGCCCGCGTCCGCTACCGGGCTGACGCCCCGCTGGCCCTGGACGGCGTCGACCTCGACCTCGCGCCGGGCCGCCGGACCGCCCTCGTGGGCCCGAACGGCGCCGGCAAGTCCACCGTGGCCGCCCTCCTGATGCGATTCGTCGACCTCGACGGCGGCACCGCGACCCTCAACGGCGCCGGCCTCGCCGGCTACGCCGCCGACGACGTCCGGCGCGTCATCGGGGGCTGCCTGCAGGACCCGCACGTCTTCGACACGACCATCGCCGACAACCTCCGCCTCGCCAGGCCCGGCGCGGGCGACGACGAGCTGGCCGCCGCGGCCGCGAAAGCCCGGCTGCTGCCCTGGATCGAGTCGCTCCCCGCCGGACTGCGGACACCCGTCGGCGCGCACGGCGCGGCCATGTCGGGCGGCGAGCGGCAGCGGCTCGCGCTGGCCCGCGCGCTGCTCGCGGATCCGGCGCTGCTGATCCTCGACGAGCCGACCGCCAGCCTCGAGCCGGACGCGCGCCGCGCCCTCATGAACGACCTGCTCGAGGTGACCGCCGGCCGCGGCACGCTGCTCATCACGCACGAGCTCGACAGCCTGGACCTCGTCGACGAGATCGTCGTGCTCGAGTCGGGCCGGGTGGTCCAGCGGGGCACCCACGGACAGCTGCTCCGCGCGGGCGGCGGCCTGTACCGCTGGATGTGGGACAACCGGGGCTAACGCCGGCGGCCCGGGCGCCCCCCGCCGGTGCCAGGCCCGCCGCTGCCAGCCTCGCCAGATGGCGCGCTGGGCGTGCAGGGCCGCCGCGCCGACGACGATCAGCAGGCCGACGTTCAGCAGCAGCTGCGTGAGCGAGCCGACCGCCTCGTGCCAGGCGCCGTAGACGAGCGACACGCCCACGTCGGCCGCGGCGGGAATCGTGGTGACCGAGATGAACACCCCGGTCAGCGTGGTCGCCTTGGCCAGCGTCAGGGACACCACGCCGACCAGGCCCGCGATGACGGCCACCACGACGGAGAACAGGTTCGGGGTGTTGATCAGGTCCGACACGGGCCGCACGCCCGCCAGGTACTCCCGCGGCGTGCGGCCCGACCACCGGATGCAGACCGCGAACACCAGCGTCACCGCGATCGCGAGCGCGAACCCGGTCAGGAGCACCAGCAGGCCCCTGCGGACGGCCTGGTGGTCGCCCCGGTCCAGCCCCAGGGCCACCGCGATGATCGCGCTGTACTCGGGTCCCACCACCATCGCCCCCACCACCAGGATCTGCGAGTTGGTCAGGATGCCGCAGGCGCCGATCAGCCCGGCGAAGACCAGCAGCAGGAAGAAACTGGGCGGGTACTCCGCGTCCGCGCGGATCCTCGCCTCGACCAGCTCCCACACGGGCGCCCGCTCGCCGTGATACGACGGGCTCCACGCCCGCTCGTCCGGCCTGTCCGCGAGCGCGGCGTCGACCGTCTCGACGATGACCGAGCTCCGCCGGTCCAGCCCCAGGTCCCGCAGCTGCCGCAGCACCGTGTTGGCCGACGCGCTGGTCACGTCGAACTGCACCGCGTCACCGTCCGGCCGGGTCGCGGCCGCCCGCAGGATCACCAGGTTGATCACCCCGGGATCGGCGGCGAGCAGGCCGGCCAGGCGCTCGGTGACGTCAGCCGGGCTCACCACCCGAACGTGCAGCATGACAGCAGGGTCGGCCGCGACCGTCCCGCCCAGCATCACCCCGGCCGGATGACGCGCCGCACTACGCAGCGAGCTCGCCCAGCAGCCGCTCCTCCTCGCCGGCCGGCAGCCCCTCGGCCCCGGGAGCGGGCCCGCCGCGTGCCAGGTCCCACGCGAGCGTGTCCCTGATGGTCTCGACCGCCGGACGGTACGTCAGCCCGGCGGCGACCGCGCGCGAGCTGTCCACGTCGTTGAACGCCTCGTAGCCGGGCTCGGCCACCCACAGCGGAATGCCCATCCCCGGATTGACGCCCGCGCCGACCAGGCGCTCGGAGGGGATCCATGTGAGCTCGGCGCCGCTGTAGGTCGCGTCCTTGCAAAGATCAAGCAGTATCCCGAACGCAAGCGGGGTTCCCGTCAGGTTGAACACTCCGCCGCGCCCCCGGTGGCAGGCGTCGGCGAGCCACGCTGCCAGGTCGCGCACGTCGATGAACTGAGTGAGGTCGGCCGGGTCGCCGGGTGCGAGCACCCGGCCGCCGCGGGCGATCCGGCGCGGCCAGTAGGGGAACCGGTCGGTCGGGTCGTGCGGGCCGACGATGAGCCCTGGGCGCGCGATCAGCGCCCTGTCACCGTACACGTCCCGCACGATCTGCTCGGCGGCGGCCTTGTTCGGCCCGTAGCGCTCGGCGAAGTCCGTCATCCCCGGCCGCAGCTCGGCGACCGGGGCGTCTTCGAGCTGGCCCGCGGTCGTGCTCTGGTCGGCGTAGACGGACACCGTGGAGACGAACACGTACCGCCCGGCCCGGTTCGCGAACGCCTGCGCCGACAGCCGGGCTACCGCGGGCTCGTAGCACGCGACGTCGATGACCGCGTCCCATTCCCGGCCGTCCAGCGCCGACAGGTCGGCGGTCCTGTCGCCGGTGACGGTCTCCACGCCGGGGAAGAGCCCCGGGTTGGTCGTGCCGCGGTTGAACATCGTGACGGTGTCGCCGCGGCCGAGCGCGGCGCCGACGATGGCCCGGCCGAGGAACCGGGTCCCGCCGAGAACGAGAATCCGCATGCGAGGAGACTAGTGCGGATCGCGGCCGACCGCGTGGCCGCTGCCGCCGACGAGGAAGTCCAGATCGGCGCCGTCGCTGGCCTGCTGGACGTGCTCGGTGTACAGCCGGGTCCAGCCGCGGCTGGCATGCGGCGGCGGGGCGGTCCACTCGGCGCGCCGGCGGTCCAGTTCCTCCTCGGGGACCTCGAGGGTCAGGGTGCGAGACGGGACGTCGAGGGTGATCCAGTCGCCGGTGGTGACCAGGGCCAGCGGCCCGCCGGCCGCCGCCTCGGGTGCGACGTGCAGCACCACCGTGCCGTACGCGGTGCCCGACATGCGGCCGTCGCAGATCCGCACCACATCCCGGACGCCGCGCTTGAGCAGTTTCGCCGGCAGCGGCACGTTGGCGACCTCCGGCATGCCCGGGTAGCCCTTCGGGCCGCAGTAGCGGATCACCAGCACCGTGTTCTCGTCGGCGTCCAGGTCCGGGTCGGCGACGACCGCGTAGTAGGCCTCGGGGGAGTCGAATACCAGCGCTCGCCCGCGGTGCTTCATCAGGTGCGCCGAAGCCGCCGACTGCTTGATCACCGCGCCGTCCGGCGCGAGGTTGCCGTACAGCACGGCGGTGCCGGTGCCGGCCGCCTGGAAGGGCGCGTCGAGCGGGTAGATGACGTCCCGGTTCCAGCATGGCGCGTCCGCGACGTTCTCCGCGACGGTGCGCCCGGTGACCGTGATCGCCCCGCCGTGCAGCAGCCCGCCGAGCTCGCGCATCACCGCGGGCAGGCCGCCCGCGTAGCAGAAGTCCTCCATCAGGTATTTGCCGTTGGGCTGCAGGTTCACCAGCGTAGGCACGTCCTGGGCGAGCTCGTCGAAGTCGCGCAGCGACAGCGGCACGCCTACGCGCCCGGCCATCGCGAGCAGGTGGACCACCGCGTTGGTCGAGCCGCCGATCGCCGCGTTGACCCGGATCGCGTTCTCGAACGCCGCGCGCGTCATGATCGCAGACGGGCGCAGGTCGCCCTCGACGAGGTCCACGATCACCTGGCCGGCCCGCTGCGCGGTCTCGTAACGCCGCGAGTCCACCGCCGGCCATGTCGCGGAGTACGGCAGCTGCATGCCCAGCGCCTCCGCCATCGACGCCATCGTGGACGCCGTGCCCATGGTCAT
>JASHXJ010000578.1 GCA_030043595.1 Trebonia sp. | reverse complement strand
CCCGCCCGGCGTCCCCCGCCTGCGCGGCCAGGTCCGCGGCGACGTCGCGCCACTGCCCTTCCAGCACCGGGTGCGCCCGGTCCACCGCGGCCAGCGCCACCGCCGCCAGGGATCGCCGCGCCGGCGGCAGCAAGCCGGCGGCCACAGCCTCGCAGGTCAGCGCGTGCCGGAACCTGAAGACCTCGCCGTCCACGGTCAGCAGCTGGCTGGCGACCGCGCGCTCGAGGGACGCGGACACCACCTCGGGTCCAAGGCCGGTGGCGGCCGGCAGGAGCTGCCAGTCGAAGCCGCGCCCGAGCAGCGCGGCCGCCTCAAGCACGCGCCGCTGCGCGCCGGTGAAGCCGGCCAGCCTGGCACGGATCATCTCGCTGAACGAGTCGGGCACCCCGGGCGAGGCCAGCACCTCTTCGACGAGGAACGGCACGCCTTCGGCCGCGCGCTGCGCCCGGAGCACCAGCTGGTCATCGGCATCGGGGGCACAGGCCCGCACCATCCGCTCCACGTCGCCGGGCGCCAGGCGGTCCAGCGGCAGGTGCGCGGCGGTGCGGCGGCCCGCCAGCCGGCGGGCAAGATCCGGCGCGGCGGCGGCCGGCTCGTCCCGGCTGGTGGCCAGCAGCAGCAGGCGCTCAGTGGCCACGTTGTCGGCCAGGTACTCAAGCACCGCCAGGGTATCGGGGTCCGCCCAGTGCAGGTCCTCCAGCGTTACGACCAGGCCGCCCCCGGTGTCAAGCCAGCGGATCAGGCGGATCACCGCCTCCCCGCGGGCGACCGGCGAGGCGCCGGCCTGGTCCGCGAGGCCGGCACTGTCCTGGCCGGGGCGCGGTCCCGGCCCGGTGCCGGGCAGGATCGCGGCGAGCGCGGGCAGCCACGGCGCCAGCAGCCCGCCATCCGGCAGCGGCCTGTCCCGCACGGCCTGCAGCAGCGCCTCCGTCAGCGGCCGGTACGGCGTGCCGGACCCGGTGGGCACCGCACGACCGGTCACGGTCAGCGCGCCGTGCGTACGGGCGTCGCCCGCCAGCTCGCGGACCAGCCGGGATTTGCCGATGCCGGGCTCGCCGGTGATGAACACGACGCCGCCGTGACCGTCGGCGGCCCGGGCCAGGGCGTCGCGGAGCAGCCGTTGCTCAGCGTCCCGCCCGAACACAACGGGGCATAGCGCACCCCCCACGACGTTCAGTCTGCCACTATGCTCCGCACGGAGGGTATCCGCATCGAGCGGGTATGCACGGAGCTAAGGGGGACTGCGTATGTTCGCGCGGGGAAAGCTGACGCGGGCCAGGGGCGGCGCGGCGCTGGCGGCGTGCGCGCTCGCCGCGCTGGCGCTGGCCGGATGCAGTTCGGGGGGATCCGGCGCGACCGCCCAGCCCTCCTGGGCGGCGGATCTCGGCCCCGGCGTGACGGTCATCCCGCCGGGAACGGCGTCCCCGGGCAACGGCTCACCGCAGGAGGTCATGTCGGGCGTCGTGGCTTCGATCACGAAAGGTCCCATCAGCGACTTCTGCAAGTACGAGGAGCCGTCGCAGCAGTCCGAGTGCAGCTCCACGTTCAGCCAGCTGACGACGGCTCAGGTCGCTAGCCAACTGCCGACGTTCAAGAACTACAGCCTCGGTTACACGGCGATCGACGGGGACAAGGCGCTCATCGGCGTCACCGGCACGATCTGCGTTCCTGACCAGATACCCCAGTGCTTCACGAACACCGATCCGGCGGCCATCTTCGACAGCGGCAAGACGTTCGAGCAGCTGTGGTCGGAGTCGGCCGACGCGCCGGCGAACGCCTACTCGCTCAGCCCGGCAATCAAGGTCAACGGCAGCTGGTACGCCTACACCGTCTCCTGACCGCTTGCGACAATGGCCGGGTGAGCGATCACTGGGATGCCGTGGTCATCGGCGGCGGGCACAACGGGCTCGTGGCCGCCGCTTACCTGGCGAAGAACGGGCTGAGCACGCTGGTCTGCGAGCGGCGCGCGGTGGTCGGCGGCGCATCGGTGAGCGAGCATCCGTTCGGGCCGGACTACACGGTCACCTCGCTGTCCTACGTGCTGTCCCTGCTGCCGCCGCGGATCCGGCGGGACCTGCGGCTGGACCGGCACGGGCTGGTGATCTACCCGCAGGGACCGTACTTCGCCCCGCGCGCAGACGGCCGGGCGCTGCGGCTGCCGGACGACCCCGGGCGACGGCACGCTGAAATCGCGCGGTTTTCCGCCCGCGACGCCGACGCCTACGACGGCTACGAGAGCCACCTGGCCGGCCTCGGCAAGGTCCTCGCGCCGCTGCTGCACGAGATCCCCCCGAAGCTCGGCTCGCACCACCCGGCCGACCTGCTGGCCCAGGCCAGGCTGACCGCGCAGCTGCGAAAGATCGACGTGCGCGGCGCGGTCGACATGACCCGGCTGCTGACCGGGTCCATCGCGGACCTGCTCGACAGGTACTTCGAAAGCGACGCGATCCGCGGCGTGCTCTCGGTGTCCGGGGTGATCGGGACGTGGGCGGGCCCGCGTTCGGCCGGAACCGCGTACGTGATGCTGCACCATCACATCGGCGAGTCCGGCGGGCAGCCGGGCGGGTGGGGCTTCGCGCGCGGCGGGATGGGCGCCGTGGCCGCGGCGCTGGCGGACGCGGCCCGGTCGTTCGGGGCGAGCATAAGGACTGACGCCGAGGTGGCGCGGATACGCACCGCGGCTCAGGACCGCCGGGTGACCGGGGTGACGCTGGCCAGCGGCGAGGAGATCGACGCGGCCACGGTCGTCACCACCGCGCACCCGAAGATCTCGTTCCTTCGCCTGCTCGACCCCGCGGGCCTGCCGGATGGATTCCTGGCCGACATCGGGAACTGGCAGTCGCGCAGCGGCACGGTGAAGATCAACCTGGCGCTGGACCGGCTGCCGGTCTTCGCCGCGCACCCGGACCCTGACCCGGAGGTCTACGGCGGCACGATCGTGCTGTCCGAGAGCCTCGACGACGTGGAGAACGCGTTCCAGGAGGCGGTCGCCGGGACGCCGTCCGCGCTGCCGTTCGCCGACATCTGCATCCCCAGCGTGTTCGACGACTCGCTGGCACCGCCGGGCAGGCACGTGATGTCACTGTTCACCCAGTGGGTGCCGCACACGTTCGCGGATGAGCCGGACGAGGCCGCGCTCGCGGAGTACGCCGACCGGGTGATCGCCCGCGTCGAGGCCGTCGCCCCCGGCTTCACCGGCTCGGTGCTGCACCGGCAGGTGATCGGGCCGCACGTGATGCAGCGCGA
>JASHXJ010000577.1 GCA_030043595.1 Trebonia sp. | reverse complement strand
TTCAGGAACCAGCACCGGCACCGGGACCGGAATCCGGCCGGACCGCCGGGCCAGGGCCGCGAGCAGGCCGCGCGGCAGGCTCTTCGCGCCGATGGTGTGCGGACCCAGCACGACGGGCGGGCGCAGCACGTACAGGGCGGGCGCACCGGGCCGCGCGGCCCGGTCCCGCAGCAGGCGCTCGAGCGTGGCCTTCTCCTGCGCGTAGAACAGCCGGGCGGCGGGGCGGACCGGCCAGTCCTCGGTCATCCCGATGGGGTTGTCCCGGTGAAAGCCGTAGGCGGCCACCGAGGACGCGTAGACAAACCGGCGCAGGCCCGCCGCCGTTGCGGCGTCGAAGGCGTTCAGCGTGCCATCGATGTTGACCGACCTGATCGTCTCACCAGGCGCGGCACCGATCACCTGGAACGCCAGGTGCACCACGACGTCTGCGTGCCGGAACGCGTCGCGCAGCACCTGCGGGTCGCGGACGTCGCCACGCCGGTACTCCGTCTTCGTCCAGCCCCGCGCGGCGGGGTCAAACGGGCGCCGCGCGACGCCTGTCACATGTGCCACCCGGTCATCGGCCTGGAGCAAGGGCATGAGGCCGAACCCCAGGGTGCCGGTCGGGCCAGTCACCGCGACCGTCAGATCCTTCTGTGTCTGGCGTGCCATCAGCCATCCCCCGAGTCTGGCGTTGCGGACACCCTACGACCCGGTAAGGCCACCTGGCGAGCCTGCACCGGGTCCTGCGGTGCGGCGTCCGCCCACACGCGATCGAGGAACCGGGCGATTTCGGCGGTAAGCCGGGCGGGGCGTACCCACAGCTCGGCGAAGGTGCGGGTGCGGATGAGCCTGGCATTCGGAAGCTGGCGCGCGAGCCTCCTCGCGTCGGCGAATGAGTGGATGAGGTCGATGCCGTGCCCGAGGACAAGCGCCGGAGCGGTGATGGCCCGGCGCTGCTCGACGGTCGGAGCGAGCGGCCCCAGCAGGACGCCGTGCAGGACGGCGGCGATTTCGTCGGGATCCGATCCGGCGGCACCGAGCAGCGAGTCGAGCGGGCCGATACCCGACGAAGGCAGCCGGGAGACGATCAAGGAGACCAGCCGCAGCGGCATCCGGGCGTAGCGCATCTGCAGCATGAGCGGCACGAACGTGAGCGCCGCCGCGGGGACGGCGGACTCGAGCACCGGCATTTCAAGGATCAGCCCGCGAACTACCTCCGGCGCCCGCACGGCGGCGAGCAGACTCACATTGGTCCCGAGTGAGACGCCGCCGAGTACTGCCTGATCCACGCCGAGCTCGTCAATCAGGCACAGCACCTGCTCCGCGTACAGGTCCATGCGGTGGGCACCGGGGTCCCGGGGTTTCTCGCTCCGGCCGTGACCGAGCAGGTCGAGCAGCACGACGCGGTGGCCCCTGGCGGCCAGTGTCCTGGCCAGGGCGCGGCTGAGGCTGGCGTCGAGCAGAATGCCGTGCAGCCACACGAGCACCTTGTCTCCTGAACCGTAGACCTCGTAGTTCAGCCGGTACTGGCCGCAGGCAAGCGTGCGCCGCGTTTCCTCCGCACCGGGCCGCAGCCGATCAGGGCGGAAGCCTTTTTGCTGAGGACATTCGTCCCTAGATGGCACTTGCGTCACAGAAGCATTATGCAGTTACAGGACTGATGCCGCGGCGGAAGCGGCGCGGGGGTTGAGCATGCGGAGGACCAGATGGCCGAGGCCACAAACGGGCAGCCGGGTCATTGGCTGACGCTACAGTCGGCTGGCTCAGGCGGCCCCTGGGGGTGCCGGATCGAAAGCGTGGGCGTGAAGCTTCCCGCTCAGCTGCTGACGACGAGGGAGCTGATGAGCAGGACCAGGCACCGCACCCACATCCAGCTGGAGCGACTGACCGGCATCCACGAACGCCACGTCGTCGGCCCGGGCGATAACTCATTCACCCTGGCCACCGGGGCAGTGCGCGACTGCCTGGCTCACTCGCACCACCAGGCGTCAGACATCGAGATGCTGATCAGCACCAGCATCACCCGCTCTAAAGGCCGGTCCTCGCAGTCTTTCGAGCCTCCGCTGAGCCTGTACATCAAGCAGGCGATCGGCGCCGGGCAGGCGGTTAACTTCGACCTCTCGAACGCGTGCGCCGGCATGCTGACCGGAGTGTTCATTCTGCAAGATCTCGTCACGAGAGGCGCGATCAGCTGCGGCATGGTGGTTTCCGGCGAGTACATCTCGCACCTGAGCTGGAACGCGGCGCGGCAGATCCGCTCCCTGTACAGCAAGCAGCTCGCGTCGCTGACTCTGGGCGACGCGGGCGCCGCGGTGATGGTGGAGCGGGCACCCCGGGGTACGGGCATCGACGTCATCGGCTTCACCACCCTCGCCGAGCACAGCCGGCTGTGTCTCGCCTTCCCCAGCTCCATCGGCCCGGGAGCGCAGATGTATACCAAGTCCCGGACACTGCACAAGGTCGCGATCGAGGACATGACGCCGCTCGTCGTCGAGACGATCAGGGAGGCAGGGATCGACGTGGCCGACATCGACTACATGATTCCGCATCAGACCTCGGCCCGGGCCATCCGCGCGGGCACCCAGGAATTCGTCCGGCGGCTCGGCACCAGGCCCAAGCACGTGGTCGTCAACCTCGAGGAGTACGGCAACACCTCGTCGACGACGCTCTTCGTGGCGCTGCACAAGTACCTCGAGGAGCGGCGTATCCGCAAGGGGGACCGCGTGATGCTGGTGGCGCTCGCCTCGGGCATCGAGGTCGGAATCGCCATCCTCACCATCGACGAACTGGCGGACGGTTATGGGCACGCACATTGAAGCCGCCTGCGCGCAGGCCGGCACCAGGGGACGGAAGGCGACGGCGCGCCGCCTCGCCGACGCCGCCGCCCGGACCTGCTGCTCACTGGCCGGACGCAGGCCCAGCGACGTCGACATGCTCATCAACGTCGGCGTTTACCGTGAAGACAACATGGGCGAGCCGGCGCTCGCCGCCCTGATCCAGGAGGACATCGGGGCTAACCTGGGCCAGCCGCCGACCGGAGGGTCCGGCACCTTCTCGTTCGACCTCCTCAACGGAGCCTGCGGCGTGATCAACGCCGTCCAGGTCGAGTCCAGCATGCTCGGGTCGGGTGTCATCCGGCTCGGCGCGGTCGTGTCCAGCGATGTCCCGCCGGGTGACGGCAACCCCGCGGCCGCTCTCCTCCGGCCGTCCGGCGGCGCGATCCTGCTCAGCTGGGACGATGGCGTCGCCGGGTTCACCGACTTCCGCACCCAGACCTTTCCCGAGTACGAAGACCTGTTCACGAGCGGGCTGGTCTGGCAGGAACGGCGCGGGCTCCGCGCTCCGCGCCACGGCAACGGGCAGCACCGGATGGTCATCGCGGTAAAGCCCGGATATCAGGCCCGTCTCGTTGACTGCGCCGAGGAGGCGACCCGCCGCTTCGTGCACGGTCTGGGCCTGTCCATCGCGGACATCGACCTGCTCGTCCCCGCACCTTCCACCGCGGACTTCCTTGACCCGCTGCAGGCGAGGCTCGGCATCCCCGGCGATCGGGTCGCCTACACGCCGGAGGATCTCGATGGTGCCTACACCACCGGACCCATCGCCGCGCTGCAGGCTGCTATCAGGTCGGGCCGGCTGGCTGAGGCCAGGAACACGCTGCTGCTCGCCGCCGGGGCTGGCATCACTGTGGCCCTCGCCCTGTACCGCCAGGGATGAGGCGGGGTGAGGCAGGGGCAAGGCGGGGTGAGGCAGGGATGAGGCAGGAGGGGTGAGGACGGTGCGCAGCAGGACGCGGAGCAGGACCGCGGGGGCACCGGTACCCCCGGCCCTCCCGCCCGGCCGGGTGGTCAGCCTGCCGGGCCGCGGCGAGGTGTTCGTCCGTGACTGCGGCGGCGCGCCAGCGAGCCCTGCCGTGCTCCTGCTGCACGGATGGACCGCCAGCGCGGACATCAACTTCTTCCCGGTCTACGGCTGCCTCGCCGGGTCATACCGGGTGATCGCGCTGGACCTGCGCGGTCACGGCCGCGGGATGCGGTCGACGGAACCGTTCAGTCTCGAAGACTGCGCCGATGACGCGGCCGCCCTGCTAGAACAGCTCGGCGTCGGCCGCGTGATCGTGCTGGGGTACTCGATGGGCGGCGCGGTGGGGCTGCTGCTGGCGCGGCGCCACCCAGGGCGGGTGGCGGCAGTCGTCATGCAGGCGACGGCACTGGAGTGGCGCCGGGCAGCCCGCGAGCGGGCGGTGTGGCGCCTGCTCCCCGTCCTCGACCTCAGCTTGCGGTTCGGTGCCGGCGCAGGGGTCGTCGAGCGGCTCCTTCGCAAGGCTGTCGATGCAGCTCCCGAACTCGACAGCTGCCGGCCCTGGCTAGCCGCGGAGTTCCGGCGCGCGACGGCGCGGGACCTGGTGGCAGCGGGACGCGCGCTGAGCCGTTACGACGCCCGGTCGTGGGCGGGGGAACTGGATATCCCGGCAGCGGTGCTCGTGACGACCCGCGACCGCCTGGTCCGGCCGGCCAAGCAGCGCGAGCTGGCGCGGGCGCTGCGCGGATGCGTGCTCGAGATCGACGCCGATCACGACCTGCCGCTGGCAAGCGGCGGCGAGTACGCCCGGCTGACCCGGCTGGCGGTCGATACCGTGGCGGCGACCGCCTGTCTGGCAGCATAGAGGCGTGACGTACGTGCTCGCGCAGGTGAATGTCGGACGGCTCGTGGCGCCGCTGGACACCCCACGGCTCGCCGACTTCGTGGCGGCGCTCGACCCGGTGAACGCGGTCGCGGACGCGGCGCCGGGGTTCGTGTGGCGGTTGCAGACCGAGGACGGGAACGCGACGGCGCTGCGCGCGTTCGAGCAGGACGCCGACGGCGCCGACGGCGGCATCCTGATCAACATGTCCGTATGGGAGTCGGTCGAGGAACTCGCCGCGTTCATCTACGGGCCGGCGCACATCGCGGTGCTGCGGCGACGGCGGGAGTGGTTCGAGAAGATGACGGACGTGTTCGCCGCGTTGTGGTGGGTGCCGCGCGGGCACATCCCGACGGTCCATGAAGCCGAGGACCGGGTAAGGCACCTGCGGGCGCACGGGCCCGCGCCGTACGCGTTCACGCTGCGGGAGCATTTCCCGCCGCCGGACAGCGCCGAGCTCGACATGCTGCGCAGCCCGGAAGACTGGACCTGCCCGGCCTAACCCGGCGGCTCGGGAAGGTCGGCGGGTCCGCGCCCATGCCGGTCGCGGTAGCCAGGTGGGTGGCGTCGGGGCAGGTGGCGCGGTGAGAGGCGGCACGGATCGTTCGGGATAATCTGATTTCTAATTCCAGCGCAGGGGCAGCGCCTCGATTCCGTAGATTCCCTCGACACCGCCTAGCCGGGGTTCGCCGGCCAGGGCGAGGCCGGGCATCCGAGGCGCGAGGAAGGCCAGGGCCTCCTCGAGTTCGGCGCGGGCCAGGTTGGCGCCGAGGCAGAAGTGCGCTCCCGCGCCGAAGGTGAAGAGCCTGGGGTCGCGGTCGGCGGTGATGTCGAAGGTCTCGCCGTCTTGCTGCTCGCGGTTGGCGCGTTCGGCGCAGACCGCCACGATCGTGCCCGCGGGGAAGGTGACGCCGCGGTGCTCGATGTCCTCGAGCACGATCCGCGCGGTGAACGGGGCGATCGGCTCGAACCGGAGCACCTCCTGCACGGCGGGCGGGGCGTACCGCGGCGGGTCGGCGGCGAGGAGCTGCCACTGGGCCGGGTGACCGGCGAACAGGCGCAGCGCGTGCGCGAGCTGGCTCTGGGTGGTGTCCACTCCCCCGGCGAGGACGTTGAGCACGAGGTTCACGCACTCGTCGTGAGTGAGCTTGTCGCCCTGCTCTTCGGCCTGGATGAGGGCGGCGATCAGGTCGTCGCGCGGGTCCGTCCTGCGGTCGTCGAGCAGGCTGGTCACGTACTCCTGCGCCTCGGCGACCGCCCGTTCGATGTCCGGGATCTGGGTGGCGAGGGCCTGGATGTCGAACTGGCGCTGCACCATGTCGGACCAGTGGTACAGCTTGGGCGCGTCGGCGACGGGGGCGCCGAGGACGGCAGCGATCGTCCGGCTCGGGTAGGGCCTGGCGATGGCCGCTACGAATTCCGTGTCGCGGGTGTCGCCTAGCTCGTCCCAGAGCTGGCCGAGGAACTCGCGCATAACCGGCCGCCAGCGATCCGCGGCGCGCGGCGTGAAAGCGTGGCCGACCAGCGACCGCAGCCGCCGGTGCTTGTCACCGGTGAGGTTCAGGATGTTCGCGTCGATGTGCTCGTAGAGCGGGCCCTGCGTGATCCCGAACAGCTCCGCGATCTGCCGCCCGGGAAACGCCGTCTGCCTCGCCCGGAGGAAGAAGTCGCCGGACTCCTGGTCGAGGACGATGTAGGCCAGCGGAGAGTGGGCCAGCCAGCCCCGCTCGCGCGCACTGGCCAGCTGCCCGTGGTAGGTCCGCGGGCCGAAGTCCGGTGAGCTGTAGTCGATCTCCGGCAGGTCCAGTTCGGTGACAACGGTCATGTCCGGGGATGCTACGCCGCCCCGCCCCAGTGAGCGAGAAGCCCGACATGGCATATTCACGAGGAATGCCCATCCACTATCTTCGTCTCAGTGCACGGACTTCACCGATGCGGGAACTGCCCCAGGAGGCGCCACGGTAGCGAAGAGGCCGTCTTCGATCGAGCGGATCCAGCGGCTGGAGAGGCTGGAGCAGGAGCGCCTGGAAGAAAAGGACCGCCGGGAGGAGCGACGGCGCCAGATCATCGCGGGGGTCAAGCCGTCGGGCGGGCGCCACGATCTCGTCGATCGCATAGAGCGGGCCACCAGGTACCCGATGGCCCTGCTGGGGATTGCCTGGCTGGTCATCGCTGTCATCGTCGTCACGACCGACGTCAACGGCTCGGCCTCCATCGCGCTGGTCGGCACCCTCTTCGCGTTCTGGGCGATCCTGCTGGCAGAGTATGTCGTGCGCCTGGTGATTACTCCGGACCGTCGCGGCTATCTCAAGCGGCGGTGGGTGGAGCCGGCGACCGTGGTGGTGCCCCCCCTTCAGGGCTGGCACCTGGTCGGGATCGAGAAGACGGGCCTCCTGCTGCAGGAGGCGGAGCTGCGGGTGGAGGCCATCCTCAGGCACCACAGCCTCTTCCGGGTCCTGATCGCCGCCGCCGCCACTCTTTTCCTCGGGGCCTGGCTGGTGCTGCTTTTCGAGGAAAACGCCAAGGGCAGCAACATCCACGGCTACCCCGACGCTTTGTGGTGGGCCATCGTCACGGTGACAACCGTGGGCTACGGGGACCGGTACCCCGTGACCGAAGGCGGCCGGGCAGTGGCTGTGATCCTCATGCTGCTGGGGATAGGCCTTATCGGCGTGCTGACCGCTACCGTTGCTTCGGTGTTCGTCAAAGAGCACACCGATTCCAGTAAGGAAGAGTTCAGGAAGGGCCATGCCGACCTGGGCCAGCAGCTAACGGAGATCAGTGACCGGCTGGCCGACGTGGAGCGCCGCCTCGGTGCGACGACGGCCGACATGGCAGCCGTGGATGCTGCGGCAAGCGGCGAGTCCGGGGCGGATCCGCCGCCAGGAC
>JASHXJ010000576.1 GCA_030043595.1 Trebonia sp. | reverse complement strand
GACTTCCCGGTCACCTTGCTCGCGGACTGCTGCGCCGCGAAGACCCGCCGCCTGCACGAACTGTCCGTCGAGGTGCTGAGCAGCTACGAGCTCGCCGAGATCGTCAGCGTCACCGGCGGCTTCGACGCCGGCGACCCGCGCGGTGCGGCCGGCCGCCTGTCGTCCCCCGTCCTGGCGTCGGCGTAGCCCGCGGGAGACCAGCAGCAGACCAGCAGCGGGAGAGCAGCTAGCGGGCGATCAGCCGCCAGGCCAGCCGCCAGCCGAGCAGGAACAGGCCGAGGAAGGCCAGCGCGACGCCGATGAACGCGGCCGCGGTGCCCTGGCCCGCGACCACCCGCAGCAGCATCCCGACCGCGACCGTGCACAGCCACGCGCACAATCCGGCCGGGCGCAACGCGGCCGGCCGCCGCCAGGCGCGCGACACGACCCACCCGACGGCCAGGCCCGCAAGGAACGGCCACGACGTCGAGACGATTCCGCCGAGCGTCTCGCCCTTGGCGTGGCTGGCGCGTCCGATGATCACGAAAACGAGCACGCAGCAGATGTCACACAGCACCGCCAGCGCGCTCGCGACCGCGATCCTGGCCGAACGCATGCAGGCAAGAGTACGCGCCCGGAAAAAGAGGCACCCGACAATGTCAGCTCGTTGCGCGATCATGGGGCTATGGGCACCTGGGTGGTCCGGCTGGAGGCCAAAGGCGGCGGTCCCCGGCTCGCGGTCAAAGACTGCATCGACGTCGCGGGTCTGCCGACGACCGCGGGCTGCCCGGTGGTCGCGGAGATGGCCGATCCGGCCCCCGACGACGCGGCGGTGGTGGGGTCCGCGCGGGAGGCGGGCGCGCGGATCGTCGGCAAGACCGGGCTCACCGAGCTCTGCTGGTCGGCGAACGGGGTGAACCACTGGGCCGGGACCCCGGTCAACCCGCGGGACCCGCGACGGGTGCCGGGCGGCTCGTCCAGTGGATCGGCGGTAGCCGTCGCGACGGGCGAAGCAGACATTTCACTCGGAACGGACACAGCTGGCTCCGTACGGATACCCGCCGCATGCTGCGGCGTGGCCGGGCTCAAGACCTCGTGGGGCCGCGTTTCCGTGAAAGGCGTGTACCCGCTGGCGCCGTCGCTGGATACCGTCGGCACGCTCGGCGCGGACATGGCAGCGGTCGAACTGGGGATGCGGCACATCGAGCCCGGCTTTTCCGCGCCGCCGCTGCGCGGCGGCCTGACGGCGGGCCGGCTGGGGGCGGCCGGGACGGCAGGCCTCGAAGGCACCGTAGACCCCGCGGTAGACGCCGCCGTGGACCGGGCACTCGCGGCCGCGGGCGTCGCCGTGACACAGGCCGAGTGCGGCGACTTCCGTGAGGCGGTGGCGGCGGCCGGGGTGATCATCGATGCCGAGGGTTTCCGGTCCAACGCCTACCTCATGCCCTACCTGTCCCAGCTCAGTCCGCACGTCCAGCGGAACCTGGAGCGCGGCGCCCGGCTGTCCCGCGCCGACCGCGCGGCAGCGGAGCGGACCAGGGAGCGGTTCCGCGCCGCCTTCGACAACCTGCTGGCGGACTTCCCCGTGCTCGTGCTGCCGGTGCTCGCGGACCAGCCGCCGCTGCTGGGCGAGCGGGGGTTCCCGCTCACCCTGCTGACCGCGCCGGCCAGCCTGGCCGGGCTGCCCGCGCTCGCCCTCCCGGTGCCCTCGGCCGACGGCACGATCGCGGCGCTGCAGGTGATCGGGCCCGACGAGGAGCTGGTCGTGGCGTTCGGACGGGTCGTCGAGGCGGCGGTGGCCGCCGGATGAGCCACAATGGTCCGATGGACGGCATCACCGCGCTCGCCGGCCTGGCCGCATCGGACGCTTCGCTGCGCCGGTTCCTGCACGGGCTGCCCGGCGTCGACGAGGTCGGCGCCCGGGCACGGGCGGACGTCCTGGCAAGCCGGTCGATCAAGACCGACAGCAAGCGGCAGGCGATCGACCTGGCGATCTCGATGATCGACCTGACCACGCTGGAAGGGCAGGACACGCCGGGCAAGGTGCGCGCGCTGTGCGCCAAGGCCAGCCGGCCGGGCTTCGGCGCCCCGCCGGTGGCGGCGGTCTGCGTCTACCCGGACCTGGTGCCGGCGGCGGTCGCCGGCGTGGCAGGGACGGGGATCAAGGTGGCCAGCGTCGCGACCGCGTTCCCGTCCGGCAGGGCCGCGCTCGACGTGAAGCTCGCGGACGTGAAGTCCGCGGTCGCGGCCGGGGCCGACGAGGTGGACATGGTCATCGACAGGGGCGCGTTCCTGTCCGGCCGGTACCTGACGGTGTTCGAGGAGATCGTGGCGGTACGGGCGTCCTGCGGGGACGCCCACCTGAAGGTGATCCTCGAGACCGGCGAGCTTGGCACGCTGGACAGCGTGCGGCGCGCGTCCTGGCTGGCCATGCTGGCCGGCGCCGACTTCATCAAGACCTCGACCGGCAAGGTCGCGCCCGCCGCGACGCTGCCGGTCACGCTGGTCATGCTCGAGGCCGTGCGCGATTTCGCCGCCGCCGGCGGCAGGCGGATCGGGGTCAAGCCGGCGGGCGGCATCAGGACCGCTAAGGACGCCATCAGGTACCTGGTGCTGGTCAACGAGACCGCGGGCGAGCCATGGCTGGACCCGGCGTTCTTCAGGATCGGCGCCTCCAGCCTGCTGAACGACCTGCTCATGCAGCGGGCGAGGATGGAGACCGGGCGGTATGCCGGTCCCGATTACATGACGGTGGACTGAGGACTGCCATGCGGTTTGAGTACGCTCCCGCGCCCGAGTCGCGTTCGGTCGTCTCGCTGCGCGACTGCTACGGACTGTTCATCAACGGTGAGTTCGTGGACGGGAACTCGGCCTTCAAGACGATCTCGCCGGCGACGGAGGAGGTGCTCGCGGAGGTGGCGCACGCCGGGCCCGAGGACGTGGACCGCGCCGTCGCCGCCGCCCGGCGGGCCTACGAGCGGGTCTGGTCGGCGCTGCCCGGCCGCGAGCGGGGCAAGTACCTGTTCCGGATCGCGCGGATCATCCAGGAACGGGCCCGCGAGCTGGCGGTGCTCGAGACCCTGGACAACGGCAAGCCGATCCGCGAGTCGCGGGACGTGGACGTGCCGCTCGCCGCCGCGCACTTCTTCTACCACGCGGGCTGGGCGGACAAGCTCGGCTATGCCGGCTTCGGGCCGTCGCCGCGGCCGCTCGGCGTGGCCGGGCAGGTGATCCCGTGGAACTTCCCGCTGCTCATGCTCGCGTGGAAGATCGCCCCTGCCCTGGCGTGCGGCAACACGGTGGTGCTCAAGCCGGCCGAGACGACGCCGCTGACCGCGCTGCTGTTCGCGGAGATCTGCCAGCAGGCCGGCCTGCCGCCGGGCGTGGTCAACATCGTGACCGGGGACGGGTCGACGGGGCAGGCCCTGGTGGCGCATCCGGGGATCGACAAGGTCGCGTTCACCGGGTCGACCGAGGTGGGCAAGGAGATCGCCCGGGTGTGCGCGGTCTCCGGCAAGCGGCTGACGCTGGAACTTGGCGGCAAGGCCGCGAACGTCGTCTTCGACGACGCGCCAGTCGACCAGGCGGTTGAGGGGATCGTCAACGGCATCTTCTTCAACCAGGGGCACGTGTGCTGCGCCGGCTCCCGGCTGCTCGTGCAGGAATCCGTGGCCGGCGAGGTCCTTGACGCGCTGAAGCGCCGGATGGCGACGCTGCGGCTCGGCGACCCGCTTGACAAGAACACCGACGTGGGGGCGATCAACTCGCGCGCGCAGCTGGACAAGATCACCGAGCTGGCCTCGTCCGGCGACGCCGAGGGCGCGCAGCGCTGGTCGGCGCCCTGCCCGCTGCCGGACCGCGGCTTCTGGTTCCCGCCGACCGTGTTCACCGGGGTCTCTCAGGCGCACCGGATCGCCCGGGAGGAGATCTTCGGCCCGGTGCTGTCTGTGCTGACGTTCCGCACCCCGGCGGAGGCGGTGGAAAAGGCGAACAACACGCCGTACGGGCTGTCAGCCGGCGTGTGGACCGAGAAGGGGTCGCTGATCCTGTGGCTGGCGTCCAGGCTGCGGGCCGGGGTGGTCTGGGCGAACACCTTCAACCGGTTCGACCCGTCATCGCCGTTCGGCGGCTACAAGGAGTCCGGCTTCGGCCGGGAAGGCGGCAGGCACGGCCTTGAGGCCTACCTCGATGTCGGCGGCGGCGGCGATGCCTGAGTCCGGGGCGCCCGACGGCGCGGACCGCCTCGCCGTGCGCAAGACATACAAGCTCTACATCGGGGGGGCCTTCCCCCGGTCGGAGAGCGGGCGGTCCTACGTGGTGCGCGACCCCGCGGGCGGCTTCCTCGCGAACGCGGCGCTCGCCTCCCGCAAGGACGCCAGGGATGCCGTGGTCGCGGCGCGGAAGGCGTTCGCTGGATGGTCAGGGGCGACCGCGTACAACCGGGGGCAGGTGCTGTACCGGGTCGCCGAGCTCCTGGAGGGGCGCCGTGCCCAGTTCGCCGAGGAGGTGCGCCTGACCAGCGGCGCGCCGCTGCGCGAGGCGCTCGAAGAGGTCGACGCCGCGGTGGACCGCTGGGTCTGGTACGCCGGCTGGGCGGACAAGATCGCCCAGGTGCGCGGCGGCGCGAACCCGGTGGCTGGCCCGTACTTCAACTTCTCGCTGCCCGAGCCGGCCGGCGTGGTGGCCGTGCTCGCCCCGCAGGACGGGCCGGGCTCCGCGCTGCTCGGGCTGGTGTCGGTGCTCGCGCCCGCGATCGTGGGCGGCAGCACCGCGGTGGTGGTCGCCAGCGAGCGGCACCCGCTGCCCGCGGTGACGCTGTCGGAGGTGCTCGCCACCTCCGACGTGCCCGGGGGAGTGGTCAACGTGCTCACTGGGCGGGTCGCCGAGATCGCCCCGTGGCTGGCCTCGCACATGGACGTGAACGCGATCGACCTGGCCGGGGCGCTCGGCGCGCCGGGCGCCCTCGCCGACGACCTGGCCGTGGCCGCCGCGGAGAACCTCAAGCGCGTGCTGCGCCTGCCCGCCGCGGACTGGGCGGCCGACCCGGGGGTGGAGCGGATGTTCGGCTACCTGGAGACCAAGACCGTCTGGCACCCGATGGGGACGTGACAGGGACGCGACCCCGATCAGGACGCCGCGCCCGCGCCAGGCCCTCAGCCAGGGCCGAGCTGCGGGATGATCTCCGCGGCGATCTGCTCGGCGTGCCCGGCCACGTCGTACAGGGGCGTGAACAGGATCAGCTCCGCGCCGGCCAGTGCCACCTCGCGCGCGGCGGCGACGCAGGACGAGACCGTGCCCGCGACGGCCGCCTCCTCGATCGCCGGCACCCGGCGCCCGTAGATGCGCTCAAGCGCCGTGTCCACCGCGCGCCGCGCCCGGGAGGCGTCGGAGTCGATGCCGATGTAGAGCCGCTTCGCGATCGGGAACTCAGCGGCAGAACGCCCGGCATCCGCGAGCGCCGAGCGCACGACAGACGCCTGCCACGCGAAGGCCGCCGTCGGCGACGACCCGGCGCCGAAGAAGCCGTCGCCGAGCCGGACCGCGCGCCGCAGCGCGCTCTCGCCAGCCGCGCCGAACCACAGCCGCGGATACGGCTTCTGCCGCGGCTTGGGTTCCATGGCGGCGTCCTTGAGCTGCCAGAACTGGCCGTCGAAGGTGACGCGCTGCGAAGTCCACAGCGCCTTCATCAAGGACACGCCCTCGGTGAACCGCGCGACGTACCGCGCGGGATCCACGCCGAACGCGGCGAACGGCCGGTTCGGCCCGCCGGTGCCCACCCCGATCTCCAGGCGCCCGCCGCTGAGCTGGTCCAGCGAGGCGAGGCTCTTGGCCAGGTGCACGGGTGAGTGCAGCGTGGAGACGAACACCGAGCAGCCAAGGCGCAGCGACGAGGTGCACGCCGCGGCGTACGTCATCGCCTCGAGCGGCGACAGCTGCGGTCCCATGCCGAGGGTGCTTTCCAGCGTCCACGCGCTCTCGTAACAGCCCAGGGCCTCGGCACGGGCCAGATACGACCGGAACGCCGCCGGGTCGAATTCGCCGTCGGCGTAGAACTGCGGGACCGAGATCGCGAACCTCATGGCCGCATCGTAACCACGCGGCCGGTTCGCCGTGCAGGCCGGTTATGTGACCGTCGTCCCATATCTTCTGGGTATCCCCAAAGGCACAACGCGGAATAACGTACGAAGTGAGACTTGAGGACCCAACGGGGCGGTGCCGCGGCCGGCGATCCTGGCCGCTCCAGCCATGCGCGCGCGTCCCGTCGAACCGTGAAAGGGACGCGAATGCCCGACGCATCGTCCACCAATGGCTCCGTAGCGCTGCGTTACCCAGGCGGCGAGATCGAGCTTCCTGTCAAGCACGCGACCGAGGGCTCGGCCGGAATCGAGGTGACGAAGCTGCTGTCCGCAACCGGCATGGTGACGCTGGACCCGGGTTTCGTCAACACCGCCGCGTGCTCGTCTGAGATCACCTACATCGACGGCGACGCGGGCATCCTGCGCTACCGTGGCTACCCCATCGAGCAGCTGGCCGAGCAGTCGAACTTCCTCGAGGTCAGCCACCTGCTGATCTACGGCGAGCTGCCGACCCAGGCGCAGCTGGCGCACTTCACGGGACAGGTCACCAAGCACACGCTGCTGCACGAGGACCTGAAGCGGTTCTTCGACGGGTTCCCGCGCGACGCGCACCCGATGCCGGTCCTGTCCAGTGCCGTCTCCGCGCTGTCCACCTTCTACCAGGACAGCCTCAACCCGTTCGACGAGCCGAACGTCGAGCTGTCGACGATAAGACTGCTCGCCAAGGTCCCGACGCTGGCCGCCTACGCCTACAAGAAGTCGGTCGGCCAGGCGTTCCTCTA